>CAZFGM010000279.1:4978-8911 GCA_964518515.1 uncultured Alcaligenaceae bacterium
CCCAGCACCGGGGCCACGTTGGTCACGGTCACCCGGAACGACCGCGAAGCCGTGGCCAGGCCGTCCGAAACGGTCACGTCCACGACAAAGCTGCCGACGAAACCCGCCGCCGGATCGATGGTGAGCTGATTGCCCACAACCGTCAGGACCGCGTTGCCGGTGGTCCGGGCGGTGTAGGTCAACGGGTTGTTGTCCGCATCCGAAGCCGACAAGGTCGCGGTGATCTTGTCCTGGCCGGCCTTCATGGTTTGGTCGGCGATCGCATTGAGCACGGGGGCGTGATTGGTCGAAATAATAGTGTTCAGTGCGGCATACAGGTCGAGACGTTTGAAGCTCAGGCCGGTATTGGTGACGTTGTCGTTTTCATCATCGCCGTCCACCAGGGAGGCGCCGGTGGCCTGCATTTTTGCCAGGATATAGTCTTGATAACTCTGGCCGGAAGGAGGGGCCTGGCCGCTGGCGTCGAGGGCCTGGTGCACCAGGGCGGCGGCGCCCGCCGTTACGGGGGTGGCCATCGACGTGCCGGCCATGGTTTGAAAGGTTCCGCCCAGGTAGGTGCTGGTCAACAAGGCCCCCGGCGCCAGGATGTCCAGGCCGGCGCTGCGCTGGGTGAAACTGGTGATCCGGTCGGCGGCGGTAGTGTAATCGATGGCGCCGCTTTGCCAGGACACCTGGCCGTAGTTGCCGGTCCACACGGCGCCGACGGCCACGGCGAGACCGTCCACCGCCGGATACCCCAGGCCCTGCTGGCTGTTGTAGGAATAGAAGCTGTTGCCCGCGGCCGCCGCGATGAATACGCCCTGGCTCTTCAGGGTCGTAAACTCATCGTCCAGAAAGCTATAGGGGTTGGAGGTGTAGTTCCCCGCCCCCAGGGACATGTTGACGGCGACGATGTTGTAAGTGGTTCTGTTGTTGATGACCCAGCGCAGGGCGTCCTCGACGGCGCCGAAGGAGCCGGAGCCATCGGCGCCCAAAACCTTGAGGGCGATGAGATTGACCGCCGGGGCGATGCCGGAGTACGTGGCGTCGGCCGAGCCGATGATGCCGGCCACGTGGGTGCCGTGGCCGTTGTCGTCCAGGGGATTGCCGTCGTTGTTGACGAAATCCCAGCCGGCAACGACGCGCTTGCCTGATCCGAAACCGCCGCCCAGGGCCGGGTGATTGTAATCGATGCCCGTGTCGATCACCGCCACGCTGTAGCCGGCGCCCCGATAAGGATAATTGGCGAATACACGGTCCAGGCCGATCTGCTGCTGGCCCTGCATCCAGGCCGCGGTCACGCCATCACTATCCCCCCCTTCTCCCCCCCTTGGTAAGGGGGGGATGAAGGGGGGATCGAGAAGAACGCCATCGGTGACAAACCCCTCGCCGGGCGTGACCCGCTCGGACCGCCAGGACTGGTAATCCAAAGACGGATCGACGACGGCGACCTGGTCGGTATTGATGGGGAGCTGCCGCCAGGCGTCGTAGCTCAAGCCGGTCGGATCCAGCGGACTGATCGAGGGGGTCAGGCGGTCTTCGAGCAGCTCCACCGCAAGCCAGGCTCGGGGGCGCGCACCCTTAGGGCCACCCTTTTTCTTACGGTGGCGGAGCAACGTCCCGGGCCAGCGCCACAGGAAGTACATGATGTGGATTCCTTCGGTAACCTGGCGACCACCTCAACCGCGCGCGGGTGAGTTGGCCCATGGCTTTGCGTCCCCACGTCGCCGTGGGTTTGCCTTTGTCGGGAATCGAGCCAATGCCGATTCTCAACAATCATAGCTCACCAGCAGGCGGTAATCAAATCAGGGCCGGACAAGAAATTTACCGGGTCGGCGGAAGGGCCCGATCGCTAGGCGTGGCATTCCAGAAAACCAGAAAGGAACACCGTCGCGCTGGGAAACGGTCGGCATCCTTCGCCCTGGGGGGAAAACCGGCGGGCCACGGCTTGTCGGCCCGCGGGAGTATTTTATTAACCCCGACCCCAGATGGACCGGAAGAATTGAAAAATATGGCCGGACGAGAATTGCAGGCGAGCGTCGAGGCGTAAGCCAGACGTGGAAGCCAACTACACGTCGGACGCCTCGACGCTCGCCGTGTCGGTAGGTTCTACCTGCCGGTCGCCTTACTATGGCCAGCAAGGCATCTGCTCATATTGGGGGCGACAAAAAGAAAAAAGGAAGGTAAGATTCTGCCAAGTTATTGAATCGCGCCGCAGAGTGTCTAAAGTTTGGCCGTATCGGCCGTTAATCCTGCGCGTCAAGAAACCCGTGGCGCTTCCGTGGGAGTTTGGGCGAGTGATGGAGCCATGAAGCACCTGCACATTGCCGTGGTGTACAACGCGTATGAGGAAGACGTGCCGGAAGTCGCGGAGGATCGCGGCGGCACCTCGGACCTGGAAACGCAGATCAAGCACCTGGGCCGCGCCCTGCGCCGCCTCGGCCATACCGTCACCATCCTGGCCCTGGCCCACGACCTGTTCGCTTTCCAGCGCCGGCTGCGCCGCGTCAATCCGGACGTCGTCTTCAACATGTACGACGACGTCGTGCACGGCGCCCTGTACGACATGCGCCTGGCGGCCCTGGTCCGCATGATGGGCTACCCGATGACCGGCTCGCCGGCCCTGCCCCTGGGCCTGACGCGCTACAAGTTCATGTCGGCCACCCTCCTGGCCGGCGCCGGCATTCCTATTCCCGGCAACACCGCCATCCTCGAAACCGTGCGGGCCGTCAACCAGCACAAGTGGCAATTCCCTATCATCGTTCAGCCTAGCCAGGAACACGCCGGCGTCGGCCTGGATCGCTATTCCGTGGTGGATTCCAAGAAGGCCCTGCGCATGAAGGTCCGCGAGATTCTGCGCAACTACCGCCAGCCGGCCCTGGCCCAGCGCTTCTTGCCCGGCCGGGAATTCAACGTCGGCGTCGTCGGCGGCAACCGCATGCGCGTCCTGCCCCTGGCCGAAGTCGATTACACCGACTTGCCGGCCGACATTCCGCCGATCATGTCCTATGCCGCCAAGTGGATGGAAAACTCCACGGAATATCAATGCACGCGGGTGATTTGCCCCGCCGAAGTGGAGCCGGAGCTGGCCCAGCGCATCAGCGACGCGGCCCTCGGCGCCTTCCGCGCCGTCGGCGGCCGCGGCTACGGCCGGGTCGATATCCGCCTTGACGAGAACTACGTGCCCTGCGTGCTGGAAGTGAACTGCAATCCGTGCCTGGACGAAGGCATGGGCATTGCCCGCTCGGCCGAAAAGGCCGGCATCGACTATCCGCAACTGTTGCAGTTGATCCTCCGCGTGGCCCTGGAAGCCCAACCGTACGACCTGGCCATTCCGATGATGCCCCTGCGGCCAGTGAAAGTTGTGGCCAATGTCGGGACCTAGGGTTTCTGCACACTTCGATCAGGCGAGCCGAGCGACGTAAGGCGCCGGGTTGCGACGCCCGCCCCTTACCCAGCCGGGAGGTTCGGTCATGATAAAACTGTTGGGCCTTGGTTGCCTGCTGGTTCCGGTGACCTGGTTTGTCAACCTCGCACGTCCTGGCGATGGGGGTGCGCCAAAGGATAATAGGTGCCGAACGCGAAACGCACGCTCCCAAGCGCTCCGGGTTGAGAAACGAGAGATTCCGCCGCGCAAAATTCCCCCCTTCGCTTCGCCCAAGGGCTATCTATGCTATCGCGCGGGCAACCCTGTCAAAATCGACGGCAAGCTCGACGATCCCGCCTGGTGCGACGCTCCCTGGACCGACGCTTTCGTGGATATCGAAGGAGACGTCAAGCCGCGGCCGCGCTTCCGCACCCGCGCGAAAATGCTCTGGGACGACGCCTACTTCTACATCGGCGCCGAGATGGAAGAGCCGCATGTCTGGGCCACGCTCACCCAGCACGATGCCGTCATCTTCCTCGACAACGATTTCGAGGTGTTCATCGATCCGAACGGCGATAATCACGAAT
>CAZFGM010000280.1:0-8890 GCA_964518515.1 uncultured Alcaligenaceae bacterium
CGCCGTCCGCTCCGGCCGCGATTTGCTCGAAGCCGTCATCTTTCCCAGCATCAGTTTCGCCCGCGGCTACGAGCCCTACGTGGTGGAAACCCGCCGCGGCCAGATCGTCACCGGCATCCTCGGCCGCGAAACTCCGGATGCCCTGTATCTGTTCACCGCCGAGCGCGCCGAGGTGCGCATTCTCCGCAGCGACATCGACACCTTCGTCCCTGGCCGCGCTTCCATCATGCCGCAGGGCCTGGACGCGCAGCTCCGCCGCGACGAGCTCCGCGATCTGCTGGCGTATTTGCAGGGATTGCGGTAATGCCGCTTGCGGCTTGAGTCTTCCCAAATTAACTGCCGAGTTGGCCGGGGCTGAGTCTTGAAGCCCCCTGTTTTTCTTTTTCGTGTCTTTCGTGTCTTTCGTGGTTCAAACCGTGTCGTGCACCAACCAAGCCCCGCCGAAATTTGGCCTGGACCGAAGCGATGCCATTTGCTACAGCCTTTGCGGGCATAAGGACCCTTGTCTTCGGGGCCGGAAACAGGAGGCACGGACATGAAAAATTTGCTGGCGCTGGCGGCCGCCGCCTTGATCGTCTTTGCCGCCGTGGGCTGGTACCTGGGCTGGTACAACGTCAGCCGCACTACCGACCCGTCGGGCCATCAAAAGATCAATATCGACGTCAACAGTCCGAAGATCACCAAGGACATCAACAAGGGTTTCAACAAGGTCAAGGACAAGGTTCGCGACGCCTTGAGCAAAGACAAAGACACGTCCCAACCGCCGAAAACTGCGGAACAAGACCAGTCCCCGAAGCCTCCGCTTCCTCCCTTGCCGTTGCAGATTACCGGCGACACGATCACCTATCCCCCGGCGCCGCCGGTCCAAACTCCCGGTCCAGTGGTTCCCGCCGATTATACCCCGCGCAAGGAACCGCCGCGGATTGATTAAGTGGCTGTCCCCAAAGTCGTAGGATAGGCTTCCAGCCTGTCCCAATTGGCTGATCTTGCCAAAAGCTCGGTGGTTGGGCGACTAGGGGACAGGCTGGAAGCCTATTCTACGACATTCCAGATAGCCTCAAAGACGAAGAGAGGTGCCTGGAATGGCGCTCTCATCTTTCCAGGCTAACCCTCCACTCTCCCACTTTCTCCCACGCTCACGCTCTCACGCATTTCAAGCATCTGTAGCAACGTCTGGGCGGCCGCCGCGGCAAAGGCCGGATCGTTGATGTGCAGGTCCAGCTCCACCAGCTTGACCTGCGGGCTGATCCACTGGCGCAGGCTCTGAAACAGGGCGGCGTCCGCTTCGGGCCAGCAGAAGGGCTGGCCTTCGCGATCGATGGCCGACACACCCTGGAGAGGGACCAGCACCGCGGTCGGTCCCTGGGCGGCGCTGGCCTTCTGGGCGATTTCCTTGCCCAGCTTGTCATTTTCTTCCGGCGTGGTCCGCATCAGGGTGACGGTGGGGTTGTGCTGGTAGAAACGGCGGCCGCGGAACTTCTCCGGCACCGTGTCCGGCGGACCGAAATTGACCATGTCCAGCGCCCCCAGCGAGACGATCTGGGGCACGCCGCGCAATCCCGCCGCCGTCAACCGATCCGGCCCGGCCGATAAAATTCCGCCGACCAATTCATCCGCCAGCTCCGTGGTGGTGATGTCCAGGACGCCGGCGATCAGGCCGTCGCTGATGAACGATTCCATGGTCATGCCGCCGGTGCCGGTGGCGTGAAAGACCAGGACCTCGTATTCCTTCTCCTCCATGATCCGGCGTGCCGCCTCAACGCAGGGCGTGGTGACGCCGAACATGGTCGCCGTGAGGAGCGGCCTGTTCCCCTGGAAGCCCACGGATGGCCATCCGTGGGCTTGAGACACCATGCCGATCATGGCGTTGGCCGCATTGGTCAGCACGATGCGGCTGATGCGGTTGAGGCCGCTGAGGTCCACGACCGAGTACATCATGAGGATGTCGCGGACGCCGACGTACGGCTTGACCTGGCCCGAGGCGAGGGTGCTGACCATGAGCTTGGGCACGCCGAAGGGCAAGGCGCGCATGGGGGCGCTGGCGATGGTGGTGCCGGCCGACCCGCCCAGGCCGAGAAGGCCGTCTACCTGGCCCTGGCGGTGGAGGTCGAGGACGAGTTGAGCCGCCCCCCGCGCCGCCGACTCGACCGCCTGGCCGCGGTCGCCGGCTTTCCGGATAGCCTCCAGGCTGGTGCCGGCGCGGCGAAAGACTTCCTCGCGCGAAATGTCCGGCCCAAACGCGGGCGGTCCCTGCACGCCGGCGTCGATGACCAGCGTGGCCAGGCCCGCTTGACGCACCAGGTCGCGAACGAATTGGAACTCGACGCCCTTGGTGTCGAGGGTGCCGAGAAGAATGACGGCCATGAGCAAATCTCGTCAAATGCCAGGAGGTAATGTTTTTCGTTATGGCCGCTTTATTTTTCCCTATTGACGGGATGGACATATAATACGGGACCTTCGGAAAATTCGCTAGCATGCGCTTTGGGCCAATCAGGGAAACCGCATGAGCAATAAACAAAGCCAAATCCCACCGCCTACGGTTCCCCCGTGCATGCTGTTGCGATGGCGTACCCCTCGAACAAAGGACGGGCAAGATCCGCGCGGATCCTCCATTCCGCCCTTTTCATTCCGCCGTCTGCCGCGCCAATTGCACCCATGGCACCCTCCCATTGATTTCACAAAAGCACCATGTTATTGCACCCATCGTGAAATGCATTTTCAACGAAAGGAATCTCATCGGTCGATGAGCACGAGGGTTCACGGTTATTTTTTCCCGCCGATGCAGTACAGGTGCCTGTCGGAGCGGAGAAACAGGGCGCCGGCGGCGGCGACGGGGGAGGCGAGGAAGGTTTCCGGCAAGGTGTTGGTCGCCAGGATTTTGCCTTGCGGGCCGGCCTGGACGACGGCGACGCCGCCTTCCTCGCTGGCCAGGTACAGCTTGTCGTCGGCGGCCAGGGGCGAGGCGGCGTATTTGCCCTCCAGGCGCAGGGCCCAGAGATGGTTGCCGGTGGCGGCGTCGGAGCAGTTCAAGACGCCGCCGAACGAAATCGTGTAGAGCCGGCCCTGGTAGTGCACCGGCGACGCATAGCCGGTCGGGTGCTTGGCCGATTGCCAGACGATGTGCGGCTTGTCGTCGCCCTGGCCCGGGCGAATGGCGAAAAGCTTTTCGCCGGAGGCATAGATCAGACCGTCGGCGAAGGTCGGCGACGGAATGGTGGCGAAGTGTTTGTCGGTGACGGCCCACAGCTTTTTGCCGCTGGCCGGGTCGTGGGCGGACAGGTCGGCGGGGCCTTGAAAGAGAACGGCGTCTTGCTTGCCGTTTTGGATGACGAGGGGCGTGACCCAGTTGATGCCGCGCGGTCGGTCGATGCGCCAGCGGTTTTCGCCGGTGCGGGTGTCGATGGCGACGGCGAAGGATTCGCCGGCGTTTTCCAGGCAGATCAAGAGCAAGCCGTTCCACAGGGTGGGAGAGGCGGCCATGCCGACGTTGTTGCCGATGGTGGGATAATCGCCGACCAGCGAGCGATACCACAAGAGGTTGCCGTCGGCATCGAAGGCGGCCAGGTCGCACGTGGCGAACAGGGCGTAGACGTTCTTGCCGTCGGTGACCGGCGTGGGGGCGGCCATGTTGGTCTTGGAATGGCACAAGGTAGTGCCGGTGGCCCAGAGCTGTCGGTGCCAGAGTTTCTTGCCGCCGGCCAGGTCGAAGCACAAAAGATGCAGGCGGTCTTGCTGAAAGCCGGTCGCCGCCGTGACGAAGACTTTGCCGCCGGCGATCACCGGGTTGGACAGGCCGCGGCCGGGCAGCTCGACTTTCCAGCGGATGTTTTCCTTCGCGCTCCAGGTGACGGGCAGTCCGGTTTCCTTCGAGGTGCCGCGGCCGCCGGGGCCGCGAAATTGCGAAACGTCCTGGGCCAGGGATACGAGGCCCAGAAAGAAACCGACAGCAAAACATGGGAGATAACGCATTCGATAATTCTCCACATCGTAATAAAAGAAACGCATGGACGAGCCGCCGGGTTCATCCCTGCGGTACGAGCCGCCGGGTTCATCCCTGCGGTACGAGCCGCCGGGTTCATCCCGGCGGTAGTCCGCACGGCGGGGATAAACTCCGCCGCGCGTGGACCTTACCGGTTCTCGGTCACCACCGTTACCGGCACGGCCCCGCCGATTGCGTCGCAGACGCGCAGCTGGAACGACCAGTTCTGGGCCCACGATTCGGTCTGCTCGTTCTGGCAGACCTTGACGAGGATCTCGTTGCGTCCGGCCTTGAGGGTGGCGCGGCCAACGTGCTGGTCCATCTCCATGCCGTGGTGGTATTCCTCGCGGAAGAAGATTTCCTTGCCGTTGAGATAGATGCGGATAGCGTTGTTGCTGCCGGCGCGGAGCTCGACCGGTCTTTCCACCTTGGAATGAACGGCGGCGAAGGCGTAGGCCACCGTGCCGTGCAGCGGGCCGATCGCTTTGTTGAAATCGACCAGGCCCAGCGGCTGGGTCGTCGTGTGCTCGAACCAGCGAACTTCTTTCTTGTCCTGGCCGAGATAGACGGCCTTGAAAGTGATCCCCTTTTCCGGCGGATAGACGGTGTGGAAGCCGATGCCGCCGCGGCTTTCGAACGGGCCGATAAGCATCCAACGGGTGATGAAGCCGAAATGGGCCGTCAGGTCCACCGCGATGTCCAGCTTTTTCAGGCGGTCGGCGATGCGGGTGAGTTGATCGCGATCGCGGGCGAATTGGAGGGCCTTCTTGTAGGCGGCGGTGGCGGCAGGGCGGTTGTCCTGGTCGAAATCCCGGTCGGCTTCCTTCAGGACGACGGCGACGGCGTCGCGGCGCAGCTCGGCGCCGGGGTCGTTGAGCATGCCGGGCAAGAGGCGGCCCGGCGCGGTCGCATCTGCGCGGACGAGCCATTCATAGGCCAACCGCCGCGCCGCCCCGGCGTGGCGCGTGTCCTTTACGAACGCTTCAAGCTTGACGGCGGGCAGCGGCTTGCCCTCGGCAAGGGTTTTTTCGGCGATGGCATCGACGGCGGCGCGGAGCCAGTTGGCCGACCGCGGCGCGGCGCCGTCCAGCGCCGTCAGGATGTCGGGCAGGACGTCCGGCCCCTGGCGCACCAGGTCTTTCCAGGCCCGAGCGGCGGCGACGTGTCCGGCCCCTTCCTTGCCGACGGCCTTGATCTTGGCCAGCAGGGGACCGATTTCCTCAGCCCCGGCCGTAGGAAGGAACATTACAACGGCAAGGGGAATTGC
Source organism: uncultured Alcaligenaceae bacterium (assembly GCA_964518515.1). Classification (GTDB taxonomy): domain Bacteria; phylum Planctomycetota; class Planctomycetia; order Gemmatales; family Gemmataceae; genus CAZFGM01. The sequence continues at coordinate 5,247 of CAZFGM010000280.1, forward strand.
AAGCCAGATTACGATTTTCATGGAAGGAGAATCCCTTTGGGATAGTCGTCCTGAAATCAGTAGGCCGCACGTGAATCCCGAGTTGCAAACGTGAGCGCCGGCTGGGCTGCCCCGTCGCTCACGCTTCCGGCTCGGACTTTAAGAATCCTCGTCGTAAGCCATCCGCATTTTTTTTCCGCCGGCAGGCCGCAGCGAAAGCACGGTGAGCAGAAACATGGCAGGCATGGTTTTTTCCAACAGGAAGGCCAATAGAGCAGAAGATCAGAGGAAGTCTATGAGGCGGCCTCGCCCGAAGCCATCTCTTGTGGATTCTTGATTTATTTCTTCTTGCCTTTGCGGCGGTTGGTTTGTTTGGGCAGCCATTTTTCCAGGGCCTCGGCCATGGCGATTTCATCTTCCTGGATGCCCAGCTCGAGGAATCGCACCAGTTCGTTGATGGGAAAACCCGGAAAAGTAGGACTTTCCTTGAAGACCTTGTAAACCCCTTGCCGGAGAACCAGCACGCATAAAGTTTCTCCATCGAAAACCCAGATTTCCGGGACCCGCAGAGCTTGATAAATGGGCAGCCGGTTGAGGGAAATGGACGTGATGTCGATTTCCACGGCCAGGTCGGGCGGCGGATCGCGCATCAAGTCAATGTGTTTCTTTCCGCGCACGGCCGGGAGAGAGGCCAGATAAAAACACTCGTCCGGCTCGAGGCCTTTCTCAATATCGTCGCGCTGATGGGTGAAGGAACCGAACCCGCCCACTTTTTTGCGAAAAAAACGGGCCAGAAGGAATACCAGGAGCCCGAACAGGGTCTTGTAACGCTCGTGCTTGACGGATAGGGTCATGATTTCCAGTACTCCGTTGGAATAAGTCAGGAATACATATTTTTCCCGGAGCGCCTCGCGAATAGTCTTGTAGGTTTGCCAGGAAATGTCGTGCAGTAAAACCCGGTCGCCCTGCTCGGGTTTCGTGGCGGGAGAAAAATCGACACGCGATTTGGGAACGGCGGACATGGTTGGATCTCCGAAACGAGCTCTCACGCCAACAGTTCCCGCACCAGCCGTCCGCCCACGTCGGTGAGGCGGAAATCGCGGCCCTGGAAGCGGTACGTCAGGCGCAGGTGGTCCAGGCCAAACAGGTGCAAGAGCGTGGCATGGAAGTCGTTGATGTGCACGGGATCGCGGACGATGCCCCAACCCAGCTCGTCGGTCTGGCCGTGAATATGGCCGCCGCGGGCGCCGCCGCCGGCCATCCAGATGGTGAAGGCGAACGGGTGATGATCGCGGCCGGTGGCGTTGGGATTGCCGCCGCGGTTTTCGCCCAGCGGCGTGCGGCCGAACTCGGACAGCCACAACACCAGGGTCGAGTCCAGCAGGCCGCGCCGCTTCAGATCCTTGAGGAGAGCGGCCACTGGTTGATCGGCCATCCGGCAGTTGTGCGTCAGCTCGGAATTCAGGTTCGAGTGGTGATCCCACGAAGCGTGGTAGATGTTGATGAAGCGGACGCCGCGCTCGACCAGCCGGCGGGCCAGGAGGCAGTTGAGGGCGAACTGGCGGAACTGCCCGGGGCCGCCGCCGCGATGGGCCTGGATCGGCGGCTCGGTGCGGTCGATGCCATACTCGTTCAGGGTTTTGCGAGTTTCGCCCTGCAAGCTGATAAGCTCGGGAGCGGCGGCCTGCATGCGGAACGCCAGCTCGTAGGCGGCGACCCGGCTATTGATCTCCGGGTCGCCGATTTCCTGGTGCCGCAAGTTATTGAGATGGCGCAGCGTCTCGATGGTGCGACGCTGCATCTCGTCCGTCAGGCCGGCGGGATTGTGGAGGTTGAGGACCGGCTCGCCTTGATTGCGAAACAGCACGCCGGCGTAGGTCGTGGGCAGAAAGCCGCTCGACCAATTCGAGGTGCCGCCGGAGGTGCCGCGGCCGGCGGTCAGGACCACGTAGCCGGGCAAAGCGCGCGACTCCGAGCCCAGCCCATAATTCAGCCACGACCCCATGCTCGGCCGGCCGAAGGTCGGCACCCCGGTGTTCATATAGAGCTGCCCGGGATGATGGTTGAACGCCTCGGTGTGCAGCGAGCGAATCCAGCAGATGTCGTCGGCGCAGGTCGCCAGGTGCGGCAGCAAATCGGACAGGTCCATGCCGCACTGCCCGTGCCTGTGGAAGCGGCGCGGGCTGCCCATGATCCGGGCCGTGGCCGGCTGCGTGAACGCAAAGCGCACGTTGCGCCACAGCGATTCCGGCAACGCCTGGCCGTGGAGCTGGTTGAGCCGCGGCTTCGGATCGAACAGATCAATCTGGCTGGGCGCCCCTTCCAGATAGATGCAGATGCACGCCCTGGCCTTGTTGCCGTAGTGCGGCGGCCGCGGCGCCAGCGGATGGGCCGGATCACGCGGCGGCTCCTGGGCCACGACGCCATCGTCTTGGAGCAGCGACGCCAGGGCCAGGGCGCCGATGCCGCTAGCGCTGCTGGCCAGGAAATTGCGCCGCGCTTGGCGGATGAAGTTGTGGAGCGGAGGCATTGCATTACCTCGATTGGTCATTCGCTTCCCTTTTTCTTGCCGGCCGGTTTGCCGGCGATTTTTTTGCGCACCCAGGTCCGCACCGCTTGAATCATGGCTATATCCCCCTCGGCCTCTCCCAAATAGAGAAACTTCACGAGTTCCGTTATGGGAATTTCGGGGAAGCTGGGACTCCGCTTCGTTGAGCGGTATTTTCCTTTTTTCAACACCAGGATGATGAGGGATTGGCCGTCGAAGCGCCAGACTTCCGGAATTTTCAGGGCGGCTAAAATGGCCAACCGGTCCAGAATCGTGCGGCTAATTTCAATCTCCACGGCCAGATCCGGGGGCGGATCGCGGTTCAGGTCGATCTGGCGTTTTCCCCGAACCTTGGCAAAATGGGCCAGGTAAAAACACAAATCGGGCTCCAGGCCCCGGGCCAGGTCTTGCCGCTGATGCGTGAAGGAGCCAAAACTCCCCACCAACCGATTTAATTCTTCGGCCAGCACGCAAATGATCAGTCCAATCAAGCTTTTGAAGCGCTCATGGGCCAGGCTCAGAGTCATGATTTCGAGGATTCCCCGGTCGTAAGTCAAATGAAGGTAATTTTCCCGTAAGCCATCGGCCAGGGCCTTGTATGTGCCCCAATCGACGTCATGAAGAACCAAACGCTGGCCATCCTGGGTATGCCACCCGGGATTTGCTCGAATCCGTGGCTTGAGCACCGCGGTCATGATCGCGTTTTCCTCTTTTGCGAGCCTCAGATCAGGATTGATTCCCAGGGATATTCTACAAGGAAACGCGCGCCGGAGGTACATGGCACGCCCTTTCTCGGCGCTTGTCAGAGGATTCGAGGGCGAGTGTCCGTGCTGCCGGAGGCGGTTTGCCGATGCTGATTGACGTGTCGGCCCGGAATCGTCCCCGCCGTGGATCTGATCTTGCGCGCGTCGGTCCGACACACCAACGCGCGTTTTCGAGCGGCAGTCTTTTTCCAAGTCTCCCCCTTACTCAAGCTATGGTATTGGAGTTCGGACCTTTTTCATTTCAGTAAAAGCGTGCATTCTCTCCCCAACTACCGGGCATACTAGCTAGTCTAGTGTCTGTCGGAAAACTTCGTAAGTGTCAGTTGTCAGCTGCTTTACGGCGAAATATCGTA
>CAZFGM010000281.1:0-8886 GCA_964518515.1 uncultured Alcaligenaceae bacterium
CATGATCTCCTCGCGCCAGGACATGCTGATGAACCACTCATCGACCAGGCGAAAAAGCAACTCGGTCTTGCAGCGCCAGCAGTGGGGATAGCTGTGCGGATATTTTTCCACCGCCAGGAGGATGCCTTTTTCTTGCAGGGTAGCCAGGATGGCGTCGGTGGTGGCGTGTTCCAGGGCCGACTTGCCATCCAGAGGACCGAAGCCGGGGACGAAGACGCCCTCCTCATCGAGCGGGGCGATGGGGACCAGCTTTTCGGTCTTGCCGAGCAGGTAGTCCTCTTTGCCGCAGCCCGGAGCGATGTGGACGATGCCGGTTCCTTCGGCTTCGCCGACCGCTTCCCAGGGAATGACGCGGTGGATATCCTTGGCGGCCTGGTTCGGTCCCCAGCGGTGCTTGACGACGACGTCGGCGATGTCGGCGGGAAAGCCGGCGGCGTGGTTCTGGGCCGGCAATTCATCGAACGGGCCGTCGTAAGTCCAGCCAACCATTTTGGCGCCGGATAATTCCCCGACGACTTCGTAGCCGCCTTTTTCCTTGAAAATCTGCTCGAGCGATTTCAGCTTGGGCACGCCGTCAATCCATTCCTTGCGCTTGAACTCCTCTTCCTTGCGCTGAGCGGTGAGGGCGCCTTTCGCGACATAATAAATCTGGTCCTTGTGCTTGACCTTGAGGTAGGCGAGGTTGGGATTGACGGCGGCGGCGACGTTGCTGGTCAGCGTCCACGGCGTGGTGGTCCAGACCAGCAGGTTTTCCGTAGGACAGGTTTCCAACCTGTCCGAAACGCCGGCGGCCTCCAGGACAGGTTGGAAACCTGTCCTACGAAGGGGAAATTTCACGAACACCGCGCGATGGGCGACGAGCTGATAGCCCTCGTGCATTTCCATCTGGCTCAGGCCGACGGCGCAGCGCGGGCACCACGGCATCGAGTCGTAGGCGCGGTAGACCAGGCCGCGCTCGTGGCACTTCTTCAAAAAGCTCCAGATGGTGTAATTGTTTTCCTCCGACATGGTGTAGTAGCTGCGCCGCTGGTCCGGCGGCTTGGACCAGTCTTCCTCCCGGTCCCAGTCCATCCAGTAACCCAGGCGGATGGACTGCTCGGTCTGGATGCGGGCGAACTTATCGACGCGCTTCTTGCATTCCTGGACGAACAGGTCGATGCTGGCGAAGGGATCGCCCGCGACGAGGTTTTCGATGTCGCGCTTGGAAGCGAGCTTCTTTTCCTTCTCGACCTCGACCTCGACCCACAGTCCCTGGCAATCGAAGCCGTTCTGGTAGCGCAGCTCGTGGCCGGTCATGGCGAAGTAGCGCTGGTAGACGTCTTTGTATGTGCGGCCCCAGGCGTGGTGCACGCCCATCGGGTTGTTGGCGGTAATAGGCCCGTCGAGAAACGACCACTTGGGCTGGCCGCGATTTTTGGCCCGGAGCTTCTCGAAGGCGTCGATCCGTTGCCAGAAGGCCAGGATGTCCCGCTCCTGGGCGGTGAAATCGATCTGGGTGTCTACCTTGTCGAACGGCATGAACGAGACCTCATGTCAGGAAAAAAAGCCCGCGCTTATTTTTTCATCTGTTTTTTGATTTTCAATTCCCGGAGAAGCTCTTTAACCGTGGGATTTCCTAGGATGCGGGACCGCTCTAGAGTGTAATCGCCCTTACCCATTTCGAATTGGAGCAGAAAACGCAAAGCGTCCACCGGCCCAAGGGTTTGGGTCAAGGCGGCCATACCGGCCTGGCGAATTTCGTTGGGACTTTTCTTACGATTCACGATTTTGCTCCAATATCCAGGTCGCGGGATTGGCGACACCTGCTACCGCGGCTTGAAATGCTGGAATAAGCCGTCGTGCCACAGGCCGTGGACCGCTTTGCGAATATTTTCCGTGGTTACTTCTGGGAGCAGGATCAGATTAAGTTCAGCGAAATAACCTCGGCCGGATTTTACCTCTTCTTGCAAATCTTGTTCAAGCCGCACGGGATCGTAGAAGCAAAGCTGGTAGCGGGAACCATCTTCGAGCGACACGAGAACATTGCTCAGGTAACCCCGGGCCGGAGTCTCGAATTCACAAAGTGCATCGTAACCATCGGGGAACTGAATCAGCGGTTCGGTCATGGCGGTGGACATGGCGATCTCCTTATGGCGTTGATACGATAACCTGACTCAGGCCCCCCTCCCGCCAGACCACGCACATCACGTTGAACTCGGAAACCCCTCTCCACTTATAGAGAGGTGCCACCCCCTTGTCTCCGATAGTGTGCAGCTTCAAAGGCCGCCCGAGCCGCTCTTCGATCTGGCTCTGGCTCATCCCCTGCCAGAGTTCCAGGCCTAAAACGGCCAAAACCCTCTGACATAGCTCTTCGGGGGCGCTGTTGAAGTCCAACACCACCACCTTGGTTTCCTCCGGCTGGTCGATTGGGCGAAGGAATTCGATTGGGCCGAGAGCCTCATTAGTCCAGGTGCCGGCGGCCTCCCCAGTCCAGTCTTGGGCGAAGAGCTCGCGGCTGGGCAGGGCCGTAATTCCACCCTTCGTGAACTGGTTTAGGCGCAGTGCCTTGAATTCCTCCAGGGAAATCATCGCCATCTCAATTGACCGGACTGAAGCTTCGCGTTCCCCACGCCAAGCGCAAGGCCGCGAAGGCCAGACGTTGAACAGCGCGAAGGCCCGAACCCCCTCTGCAAGGACGCGCCCCGGAGAAGACTCCAATGCCCTCGCCCCAGCAAATTGCCGACGCTCTAAGATGGTCGGGATCGAGAGGATCGAAATCGGTGTCGTTGGTCAGCAGGATGGCGCTGGAGGCCGTGGCCGTGGCGGCGATCCAGACATCGTTTTTGCCCATGGATTTTCCCGCCGAGCGGGCGAAATCGTCGATTTCGGCGTAGGCCCTGAGGATATCGGGGTTGTTCATGTCGATGCAAACGAGCTCGTCAAGCAAATCGAGGAGTTTCTGAACTTTGGGCGCGCCCCAGCGGAACTGCCTGGCCAGGGAAAGCAACTCGCCGACCGTGACAACGGAAATGACACAGCGATGCAAGCCGCCCAGCAAATGAAAGCGGTTTTCGATGTACTGGCCGAGTCGCTTGCCGCGAAATAGCTGCAAGACGACGTTGGTGTCGAGCAAGTAGGCGGCAGCAGGGGGCATCAGCTCAAGTCCTTGAGTGCCTGTTCGATTTGCTCATCGCTCTCATCGCCGGGCCACTTGCCGAAGATGGCGGCCAGACTCTTCTTATTGGGTTGCTCGCGGAGTAGCCTGGTCAGATCAAATTTGTGGCGGCGGGGCGGCGGCACCGTCGTGAAGAAACGATCCTGCTCGGTTGCCGCCAGGATTTCATCCGCATCAATGCGCAGGGCTCGACCCGAGGGGCGGTAGACGGCTTTCCCTAAAACGAGGACGCGCTGCTTGAACAGGGGAGTCAGGCCCGCGATATCGCCGACCGTAAGCACCCCGGGAATCTCGTGGCCATCGTCTAGAATCAGGCCAAACGCTTGCGTACTGGCTCGCAGCATGTCGAGTTTGCCGACGAGGCGCACGCGCCGCGGTGAAGGGGTATCGTTGTAGAAGGCACGTGCCGTTTCCACGATCGTCGCGGTTACGAGCGCCGCGTGATCCACCGCGTAGCGCTGGCCGGTAATGCTCATCGCGCTGAACGGCCCCGACAGCGCTGGGCGGAGTTTTGCGACCTGACCCAGGAGGGGCGGATCAAAGCGTTCACTGTCCGCATTGCCCGCGGCGACGTCCGTGACCACGTCTCCCAGAAGATCGAAGCCGGTGTCCGAGGGGTCCGGTCTGGTGGGCCAAAATTCTCCCTGCTCGTAAAGTTTGGGGGCAGCGGCGCCCAGCGCTGGGGCTTCAAATTGGAGAACGGTTTCATCATCTCCCGAATGGCCGACAAAACGGATATCCGCGGCTAAGCACAACCAATCCGGGCGCTTGCCTTTTGCCCGGCTGCGCCCTTCCACCGCCATGCGAATAGAGTGGCGCACGATGTTCGGGATGACTTCCAACACGGGTCCCAAAAACTGCGGGGGCACCCGGCGCCCGTAGTGATGCGGACTTTTTAGGGTGACTGTTTGAAGCAAGGTTTTCATGGGGCCTCCCCGACAGAGGTTTTAGTCTACCGCTTTTCTTTGAATCGGGCTAGAGCCGTTGAATCACCGCATCGAACAGCCGGTGTACAAGCGGCGCTGGGGCAAGGCGCCGACGTGCAGGCGCTGGAGGCGGAAGTCAACGAGCGCGTCTACCGGCTATTCGGCCTGACGCGCGAGGAAATCGCGTTGATCGAAAAGGCCGGGTAGGTCTCCGCTTCACTTGAACTGCTCTAAATAAACCAGGTTGTTGCACATTTGGTCCGCGGCGAAGTGATCGAGCAAGCGTAGCATTCGTGCCAACAGGATGCCGTATTGCCGGCTGCCGAGTTGCTGCGAAACGATGATTCCCGCATGAGGGCGGCCAAGGGCAGTCCAGCCTTCATGCAGCGGCGCGAAATCGCGAATGTTGAAGGTAAAAATCGCCCGGTTTTCTTTGGAGGCAAACGCCAACTGTTCCTCGTCGGGCGCGGTATCCAGGCCGGCTTCTTCGGTCGTCAGGACGTCAAACGCGCGCTGACGAAGATCGATAGCCAGTTGCTTCTTGATGTGGCGGTCGAGATAGAGCCGCACGAACAGGGTTTCAGGGGCCGTTGGTTCGGGCATGCGCTTGCTCTTCCCGCGCGATGAGTTCGGCGATTTCCTGGCGGTGGTCGAAGAAATAGCTCAAGCCGTGAAAAACTTGGGCTTCGGTGAGGTTGAGGGCGTCGGCGATTTCCAAAACCGTTTCGCCGCGCAGGTAGAGCGTGGCCACATGGCGGACTGTGACGCGCAAACCGTCGATAAGGGGTTCGCCGCCGCAAACGGCGTCCCGTTGCACAATGTGGGGATGCTCGGTCTTGAGAAAGGTTTCCATGACCGTCCGACTAAAAATTGGGTTCCATTACCTCCGCCTGGCTCCAATATAATCATCACCGGACGATATGCAAGCTCAAAAGAGAATACCCCCCCGCCGCGAGCAAGCGGAGCTGGAGGCATTGGTGCGGCGGATCGTGGACGCGGTCGGGCAAGGCACGGACGTGCAGGCGCTGGAGGCGGAAGTCAACGCTCGCGTCTACCGCCTGTTCGGCCTGACGCGCGAGGAGATCGCGTTGATTGAGGAGGCGAGGTGAAAGAACCGCGAAGAATGCGGTACAATGGGGTGCAGAACCCGCGAGGGAAAAGCGATGAAGCCGATCCGGCTGACGAAGAATGCCCGCCAGCAATGCCTGGATCGCGGCGCTAGCGAAGAGGAAGTGGTGCAGGCGGTCGAGCAAGGGACGCGCGAACCGGCCAAGCGCGGTCGCGAGTTGTGCCGGTATAATTTCGCCTTCGGCGGGACCTGGCAGGGGCACTCCTACGCCATCAAGCAGGTGGTCCCGGTCATCAAGGAAGAAACCGCCGAAATCGTGGTGATCACCGTTTACACCTTTTACTTTTGAGGGAGGCCGTTATGCGAATCAGCTATGACGACGAAATTGATGCCGTCTACATCCGCCTGATCGAAGGCCCCCAGGAATGTCGTACCGTGCGCCTGAATGACGACATCGCCCTGAACATCGGGCCCGGCGAAAAGTTGGTGGGCATCGAGATTCTCGACGCCAAAGAAATCCTCGGCCAAGGGCAACTGCCGGCGGTGGTGCTGGAAAACATTACGGTTGGCGCCGCTTCTTAGAGCCCGTTCTTTGCCATAAGCAACCTCCGCTGCACCGAAGATCCGCCGCAGCAAGCGGAGCTGGAGGCGTTGGTGCGGCGGATCGTGGACGCGGTCGGTCAAGGGGCCGACATTCAGGCGCTGGAGGCGGAAGTCAACGAGCGTGTCTACCGCCTCTTCGGGCTTAGCCGCGAGGAGATCGCGTTGATCGATGATGCGAAGTGAAGGAGAACCGGATGAACCTTCCCAGGGTGGATGCGGTCGAAATAGCGAAGGAGAAGATCACGGATTACTTGCTGAATCCGCTGCACCCAGACGGGGCGGGCAAGGCGATTTTCTTTCTCGCTCAAGGTTTTCGGCCGGACGCTTGGCAGGTATTCGCCGAGGCGTTGCGGCAGTTGGCCGCCCGTTTCCCGGTGGCGAAAGAATCGGAATCCCGACATGGTGTAAAATATGTCGTGGACGGAGCGATCCAAACGCCGGTCGGCAAATCGCCCACGGTGCGCACGGTTTGGATCGTCGATCAAGGATCGGATACGCCCCGGTTTGTAACTGCTTACCCGCATGAAGAAGGAGGATGAACGTGATGAAAGAACTCGAAAGAGTCGTTCTGTTGAGGCCGATTGCCAGCGAAGGCCTGGAAGCGGGCGACGTGGGTACGATCGTCCATCTCTATCGGGACGGAGAGGCCTATGAAATCGAGTTCGTGGCCTTGGATGGGCATACCCGCGCCGTCGCCACGGTGGAGGCCGATCAGGTTCGCCCCGTCACCCAGCGCGACATGACGCACAGCCGCGAGATCCAAACGGTAGGATGACCACGGGAATCGGCTGGAAGCGTTGGTGCGGCGGATCGTGGCAGCGGTCGGCCAAGGGACCGACGTGCAGGCGCTGGAGGCGGAGGTCAACGAGCGCGTCTACCGCCTGTTCGGTCTGACGCGCGACGAGATCGCCATGATCGAAGAATCGCTGTGATAGGCCTTGCGGCCAATCGGGCGGGCCGGCAAAATGACAGCAAAGGAGGCCCCTATGGCCGTCTTGGAGTTGACCAAAGAACAGATTTTCGACCTCGTGCGGCAGATGCCCGCCAAAGAAAAACGCGAGATGCTTCTCTTTTTGGCCCAGAACGGCGACGCGCGCGCGAAACGGCAACACCTCGCCGAGGAACAGCTGCGCCGCTTGTGCGCCGCGCGCGGCCTCGACTGGAACGCCATGAACGCCGAACAGCGCGAGGCGTTCATCGATGACCTGGTTCACGAGGATCGGTCGTGCGCCCCGTAGCCGTTTTCGACACCAACATTCTGCTTTCCGCCATGGGCTGGAAAGGCAAGCCATTCGAGTGCGTGGAGTTGGCGCGCGCCGGCACCGTCGAGGGGGTAACCTGCCGCGAAATTCTTGAGGAGCTGGCCGAAAAGCTCGTGAGCAAGCTGTCGCTGCCGCCGGAGGACGTGGTGGCGACAGTCGCCGATCTGATGACCTTTCTTCGCGTGGTGACCATTGCGGGCACGCTCAAGGTTGTCGCCGCCGATCCGGACGATGACAAAATTCTCGAATGCGCCGAGGCGGGCGCGGCGACGCATATTGTTACAGGCGACCGTCGGCACCTGTTGCCGCTTGGAAGCTTCAAGGGAATTGCGATCGTGACCGCCGCCGATTTTCTGGCGCTTGCCAGGCAACCGTAACACGGCAAGCGGAGTTGGGGCGTTGGTGCGGCGGATCGTGGCCGCGGTTGGGCAAGGGGCCGACGTGCGGGCGCTGGCGGCGGCCTGACGCGCGACGAGATCGCCCTGATCGAAGAGACCATGTAAGCAGCCTCTTCCCGTTGGCGGGGTAACCCGTATACAATGGGGTAAGGAGGCCCAGCAGCAAATCCGGACGAGAAGACGCAGGCGTCGCCCGAAAACGGGTCGCTTCTTGCCATGCGGTTTCAAATGCGTAACGTGCGGGGAATAACATTGGCTGACCGCGGGCGGCGGCAATCGTTACCTATGCTTGCGAAGGCGGTAGCATTGACCTGAACCAGCCCAGTGGGTTATATGACAAACCGCCGTGACCCGTTCACGTTCGACGCATTGGACCTACCGAGCGGGACGTGCGCGGTCTACATCCGTGAGCGTCGGCTGTTGACCATCGCGAGACTCGGCAAGTGGAAGCTCCTCGAAGCGCGCGCGTTGGTTCCCGAAGTGCTGGAAGACCCGTGCGTGATTTTCGAGGGACTGCGATGGGAGGGGGCGAAGACAAGGACCGGCCCGGGTGGCGTTGCTACTGCGCGAAGCCGTCTTCCAAGTACGACAAGCGTGGCGACAAGGTAGATTCCGACCCGAACCAGGTGTTCCTCGTGTTCGTCAATGATGAAAGAGTGGCTTACAACTGGCGATGGGAATTTGCCGATGAGACGGATACGGAAATTCCCAAGGGAAGAGATCGATTCATTACCAAGATTTTTGACAAAAGGGCGGCCGCGTAACGCGCGTGACGAACGGAGTTCTCACAAGGAGTGGTGTGGTCATGTCTAAGAATACTGCATACGATGAGTGCATCGACAAGTTGCTCGGGGAACGCGAGCGCGCGTTTTCGCCGTTTGCGGAATACGACGCGGACGGCGACTGCATCGAGTTTTTCATGAAGCCCGACCCGTATTTCGCCGACAGGGTCGATGGCTTGCTGACTGTTTACCGCAGTCAGGAAACCAAAGAAATCATCGGCGCCCAAATCAAACGGGTGGCGGCCCTGTGTGCGGACATTTTGGGAAAGTTCCCCGGTTTTCGGGTCGAAGTTCACGACGGAAAGGTGCCATTGATGCACATCTTCCGAGTAGGCTTGTGGTCCTTGCGTGGGGAACGGGACGACGTTGTCCACATCTACAGATTCCTCACCGAGAAGGCTGAGGAATTCGGGGCAGAGGTCGAGGACGGTATGTTCGCAAAGTCGGCCTGAGCGGGAGGCCGAGCGGTTTTTGAAACGAGAGCAGCCAAGCAATCTGGGCTGCTCTTTTTTTTTCGAGAGCCGTTAAAAGCTGGACCGCGCGCGGCAGCAAGCGGAGTTGGCGGCGTTGGTGCGGCGGATCGTGGCCGCGGTCGGCCAAGGGGCCGACGTGCAGGCGCTGGAGGCGGAAGTTAACCAGCGCGTCTACCGCCTGTTCGGCCTGACGCGCGAGGAGATTGCGTTGATTGAAGA
>CAZFGM010000282.1:0-8886 GCA_964518515.1 uncultured Alcaligenaceae bacterium
GATTGTAGGTAATGATCGGGACTTCTAAACAAATTAACCGAAGCCAGATTCGGCTGTTGTGGTACTCCGACTATTGGGACGCTCCCATGAATGGTCTCTGCGAGTACAACGGCCGAAAATATTGGTTCGAGTTGATTGACGACGCCGATTCCAACGCCCCGCGACGATTCGCTATGGTGGAACTTTCCGTCGCAGAGGTTGCCGAGGAAGAACGCTGGCATGAGTTGTTTCGAGCCAAGGTGGGGACTCACTGCGATTTCCAGGAGCCACACCCGCAAGTCCGACCGAAGGAAATGCATCGCGAGTTCTACGAGCCATTTCAGAAACGCCCCAAACCGAATTATTCGGATCATCCGCTGGTTGGCTGGTTCGAGATGAATTAGGGAGTGGGTTCATGCCAGCAAAATTGAAAAGGCGCCATCAGGTTCTCAAAGGCAAGCACGGCGGCATGCAGCTGGTCCTGACCGAGGACGTGGCCCACCTGGGCAAACAAGGCGACCTGGTCGAGGTCAAGCCGGGCTACGGCCGCAATTACCTCTTGCCCAACGGCCTGGCCACCCTGCCCACGACCCACAACCTGAAACTGCTCGATCTGTACAAGGAGCGCGTACACCAGGCCCGCGAAGCCAAGGTCGCTGACCTCAAGGTCCTGGCCGAGCAAATCCAGCGCGTGCCGCACATCACCATCGAAGCCAACGCCACCGAAGAAGGCCACCTGTACGGCTCGGTCGGGTCGGCGGAGATTTCCAAGGCCCTCTACGGCAAGAACCTCAAGGTGGATCCTCCCATGGTTCGCCTCGAGGGGGCCATCAAGGAATGCGCCCTGTACGAGGTCAATTTGAACCTGGGCTACGACATCGAAACCAAGGTCAAGGTGATGGTCGTGCCCATCAAGCAGGGCGAGAAGAAATAAGGGAAATTGCCAATTAACAATTGCCAATTGCCAATTGCCAATTGGAGAACCCCTCCGGCAATTAGCAATTGGCAATTGGTAATTGGCAATTGGCAATGTTTTTCCGTTCCACGGAGGGACCCCATGTCAACCCCGGAACTCAGCGACCGCTTGCCGCCGCATGACCGCGAAGCCGAACGCAGCGTACTGGGAAGTATGATTCGCGCCAACGAGGTCATCGCCGACGTCGTGAATATCGTTCGCGCCGAGCACTTTTACATCTTCGCCCATCAAAAGATATTCGAGGCTCTCACCACATTGAGCGTGGACAAGGGCCGGCCCGCCGACCCCGTCACCCTGGCCGACTACCTCAAGGAAAAACAACTCATCGACGAGGTGGGCGGCTACGCCTACCTGGGCGAGCTCTACGACGCCGCTCCCAGCTCCGCCAACGCCGTCCATTATGCCCGTATCGTTCGCGACAAGGCCGTCGTCCGCAGCCTCATCCACGCCTGCATGACCATCCAGCGCGACGCCCAGGACCAGGTCCAGCCCGCCGACGAGCTGCTCGACGGCGCCGAACGGCAAATCCTCGACATCGCCCAGCTCGGCCTGACCGGCCATACCACCACCTTGCAAGAAGCGATGAATGAGGCCTTCGACCGCATCGATAGCCGCAAGGTGCACGGCCTGCCGCTCAGCGGCATCCCCACCGGCTTCGTCGATCTGGACAATCTCACGGCCGGCTTTCAGAATTCCGAGCTCGTCATCGTCGCCGCCCGGCCCAGCGTGGGCAAAACCAGCTTCGCCCTCAACATCATCCGCCACGTGGCCGTCGAGGAAAACCAGCCGGTGTTTTTCGTCAGCCTGGAGCAGTCGCGCATCGAGCTGGCCGAACGCCTGCTGTGCTGCCAGGCCCGCGTCGATAGCCATAAGCTGCGCAAGGGCCACCTCGGCAGCGAGGACATGGACAAGCTCGTCGTGGCCGGCGAAGTCCTTCGCCAGGCCAAGCTTTATCTGGATGATTCGCCGGGGCAAAGCATGCTGCGCATCGCCGCCAATTCCCGCCGCCTGAAGTTGCGCCACAAGATCAAGCTGGTCGTCATCGATTACTTGCAGCTGATCGACCCGGACAATCGTCGCGACAGCCGCCAGGAACAGGTGGCCAACATCTCCCGCCGTTTGAAATTCCTGGCCCGCGAGCTGGAGCTGCCGGTGATCGCCCTGGCCCAGGTCAACCGCAGCTCCGAGGACCGCCAGGACCACCGCCCGCGGCTGGCCGATTTACGGGAATCGGGCGCGATCGAACAGGATGCCGACACGGTCATGCTTCTGCACCGTCCCGAGCTGCACGAGCCCGGCCAGCACGAAGGCATCGTCGAGGTCATTGTCGCCAAACAGCGCAACGGCCCGACCGGCGAAGTCACCGTGATGTATCTCAAGCAGTTCATGCGCTTCGAGAATTTCGCGGTGGAACATGCAACCAGCTATGTCATGTGATATTCCCGCCGCTTGCGGCTTAGCGTAGACTCGCGTTGTCAGAAAGGCCCCCGGATCGCTACAATCCAGCAAACTGGCGAGCCGAGCGGCGTAATGGCGAGCCGAGCGGCGTAAGCCGCCGGGTTACGACGCGCCTCAGGATTTCTCCGGGGGTCCATTATCCATGCGTGTAGGTCTGGGCCACGATACGCACCGCCTGGTTGCCGGGCGCCCTCTGATACTGGGTGGGGTCCGCATTGACCATCCGCGCGGCCTGGCCGGGCATAGCGACGCCGACGTTGTGCTGCACGCCTTGACGGATGCTCTGCTCGGCGCCGCCGGCCTGGGCGACATCGGCGAAGCCTTTCCGGACACCGATCGGGCCTACAAGGATTGCGATTCGGCGCTGTTCGTTCGCCAGACGCTGGACCGCCTGCGCCAGGCTGGATGGCGCGTGGTCAACGTCGATATCACGATTTTCGCCCAGGAACCCAAGCTTGGCCCGGTGAAGGCCAGGATTCGCGCCCGCCTGGCGGAACTCCTGGGCCTGGAAGCCGCCGCCGTGAACATCAAAGCCAAGACCGGCGAAGGCGTCGGCCACATCGGCCGGGCCGAGGCCATCGGTTGCCAGGCGGTGGTGCTGATTGACAAGTGATTTCCTCCTCAGAAAAAAAACTTGAGGAAAGGGTGAAAAGAGCAGAATATTGCCGGATTCCCCAGACTTTTCCCATCCGAAAGGATTCGTCAATGACCTCATCTTGTGGCAAGCTCCTTTTTTCACTTCCGGTTTTCCTGGCCCTTGTTTTTTTTGCTCGGGCCGGCGAACCGGGCAAGGCCGGCGAAACCGGGCCGGTCCTGGAAAAGTTCTCCGTGGCCGGGAATGGCGACGCCCTTCTCCTGCCGGTCACTTTGAAAGGTAAACGGCATCTTTTCGTTCTGGACACGGGCAGCAACGTGACTTTGTTTGACCGTTCTCTGCCCCTGGGAAAATTTCTGGACACCGTCGAAGCAAATACTCCGCACGGCGTGACCGAGGTTTCCCTTTTCGAACCACCGCCGTCAGCACTGGGGAAATTGAGCCTTAGGCCCAAGTTTGTGGCGAGCATGGACCTAAAAAAAATTCGCGAGGTAACCGGCCATGCTATTTATGGCATCGTCGGCATGGACTTTCTAGGGCAACAGGTCGTGCGGGTTGACTTTGCCTCAGGCGAACTTTGGTTTCTGAAAGCCGCCGAACCAAAAATGGGGACTCCCTTGCCCCTCTCTTACCAGCGCGGTTGTCCGTGCGTGTCGGCATCGGTCCAGGGTCTTAAGGCCTCCTTCCTGCTGGATACCGGCAGTGTGGGATTCGGCAGCGGCAATCTGGCGGCGGATTTTTTTTCTACTCTGACCGCTAAGAAGGACCTGCTCGTCGTGGGCAAAAGTCTGCATGAGACCTTAACGGGAACCAAAACCCAACGCATTGCCCGGGCTGGAAAGCTGGTCGTCGGTGATTTTTCGCTGGCCAAGCCGGTTTTCGGGGAGGGCGGGGGCAACAACCTCGGTCTGGATTTCCTGTCGCGCTTTGTCGTCACTTTGGATTTTCCCAACGACAGGATTTTCCTTCAAAAAGGCAAACGCTTCGAGCATCCGGACGTCTGGGACGTCAGCGGGCTGCACATAATTCGCAAGAAAGGGAAAACCTGGGTGCATTCAGTGGACAAGGACAGCCCGGCGGGGGACGCAGGGGTCAAGGCGGGCGACCGGATTGTGAAGGTCGGAGATCGCCTAGCCGAAGAGATGACTCTTTTCCAGATCCGTCGCCTTGGCTGTGCCCGCGATTCCCTCCTCCGCCTCACGATTGGACGCCAGAAAGAAACCAGGGAGGTGGCCCTTGACCTGAAAAAAAAGATAGTTAAAGATGCGAAATAGTATTTAAAAAATCAGGCCGGAGGTTTTTGGCGAGTGCCACATCGGCCGGGCCGAGGCCATCGTCTGCCAGGCGGTGGTGTTGATAGACAGGTAATCGGTTTACGTTTAGCGTTCGCAGAATCCCTTCGGGCACTGCATATTTTCTCTCGTTCCCAAACTCTGTTTGGGAACGATGGTCCGCGAAACTCCGTTTCGCCTCCCGTCAGAGCGAAACAGAGTTTCGCGGATGGTGGGTTCCCAAACAGAGTTTGGGAACCAGAATTTCGGGAAGGATCGTGTCATGTCGCTGCGCGTCTACAATACCCTGACCCGCCAGAAGGAGTCCTTCCAGACCGTCCAGCCCGGCAAGGTCGGCATGTACGTGTGCGGTCCGACGGTGTACAAGCCCAGCCACATTGGCCACATGGTCGGTCCGGTCATCTTCGATACGGTCAAACGCTATCTGACCTATCTCGGCTACCAGGTCAACTGGGTCGTCAACATCACCGACGTGGACGACAAGCTCATCGTGCGGGCCAAGGAGCTGGGCGCAACCGTCAAGGATTTGGCCGAGCGCATGACCGCCGATTATCTCGACTGCCTGAAGAAGCTGAACGTGGTCGGCATCAGCCACATACCCAAGGCGACCGAACACATTCCCGAGATGATCGGCATCATCCAGAAGCTGATCGCCGCCGGCTATGCCTATCCGGCGGGCGGCGACGTGTATTTCGACATCGGCAAGGACGAGGACTACGGCAAGCTGTGCCACCGCGACCCGGAACAGATGGAGGCCGGCGCCCGCATCGAAGTCAGCGACAAGAAGCGCCATCCCGGCGACTTCGCCCTGTGGAAGGGCTCGAAGCCCGGCGAGCCGGCCTGGGAAAGCCCGTGGGGACCGGGCCGGCCCGGCTGGCACATCGAATGCTCCGCCATGAGCATGAAGTACCTCGGCCAGACGCTCGACATCCACGGCGGCGGCCTGGACCTGCAATTCCCCCACCACGAAAACGAGCTGGCCCAGTCCGAGTCGTTCAGCGGCCAGACCTTCGCCCGCTACTGGATGCACAATGGATTGTTGAAGATGGGCGACGTCAAGATGGCCGGCTCGATCGGCAACGTCATCAACATCGCGGACCTCTTGCAAAAACATCATCCCGAAACTGTCCGCTTCCTGCTGCTCAATACGCATTACCGCAGTCCCATCGAATACAGCGAGGAACGGCTCAAGGAATTGCGCCGCGCCCTGGAGGGATTCTACCGCTTCTTCGAACGCTACCAACGCCTCACCGGCGACAGCTTTCATGACCTCAAAGCTCCCGCCAGTGCCAAAGATCATGAGCCATCATCCTTTGCCGATGCGGAAAACCTGTATGCCGAATTTCGCGCCATCATGGACGACGATTTCAACACCGGCGGCGCCATCGGCAAGCTCTACGATCTGTTGAGCGCGCTGAACAAACTGGCCGACACGCACCGCGATTTCGCCGAGCCGAAATCCCGTGAACAAGCCGATTTCCAGAACTTCAAACGCGGTACTTTGATCTTGAAGGAACTGAGCCAGGTCCTCGGCTTGTTCGAATGCCCGCTGGAGAAAACCGGCGGCAACGACGCCCTGGTCAACGGCCTGATGCAACTCCTCCTTGACCTCCGCGCCGAAGCCCGCAAGGGCAAGAACTTCGCCCTGGCGGATCAGATTCGCAAACGGCTCGGCGACCTGGGCGTGACCTTGGAAGATCGGCCCGGCGGGACCGGTTGGCGGGTGGGGTAAGCCATGAGCCTTCGCGGCCAGTGCATCCTTGGCATCGACCCCGGCCTGCAGGTGACCGGATACGGCGTCGTGGACTGCACCGGACCGCGGCCGGTGGTGTGCGAAGCCGGCGTTATTCGCAGTGCCGACCAAGCGAAAACGGGCGATCTGGCGGGCCGAATTCTTTCGTTGTACGACAGTCTGGTGGAAGTCTTTGACCAGTTTCGCCCGGATTCGGTCGCCGTGGAACAGCTCTATGCCCACTACGACCATCCGCGGACGGCGATTTTGATGGCCCATGCCCGCGGCATCGTGTTTCTGGCCGCCGCCCAGCGCGCCCTGGCGGTGATGAGTTACAATGCCACCCGCATCAAGAAAATAATCACCGGCTCGGGACGGGCCTCGAAAGAGCAGGTGCAGCGCACCATCCAGCGCGAGCTGGGCCTGGCCCAACTCCCCGAGCCGCCCGACGTCGCCGACGCCCTGGCTGTGGCCCTGTGTCACTATTATCAAAATCGGTTGGCCATGAAATGATAAGCAAAATCACCGGCGTCGTGAATCGCGTGCTCGACGAGGAAATCCGCCTCCAGGTCGGGCCGCTCGAATACCAGATCCTGGTGCCGGAATTCGTGCGCCGGCCGCTGCAAACCAAGGTCGGCCAGGAGCTGACTCTGCACACCAGCGAATACTTCGACGGCAATCCCATGCAGGGCAAAGTGGTGCCGCGGTTTATCGGCTTTCTGGCCGAGGCCGAGCTGGAGTTCTTCGAGCTGTTTTGCACCGTGGACAAGGTCGGCGTCCGCAAGGCGATCAAGGCGCTGATGCGGCCGGTGCGGGAAATCGCCGACGCCATCCAGCGGCAGGATGCCAAGTGGCTTACCACGCTGCCCGGCATCGGCCCGGCCACGGCCGAACAGATTGTGGCCACGTTGCGGCGCAAGGTGACCAAGTTCGCCCTGATGGCCGCCCCGCGCGAGGGGGAGCCGGCCCCGGTTGCTGCCGCCGTGGATGGAAACCTGCTGGAAGACGCTTACCAAGCCCTTGTCAGTGTCGGTCATAGCCCGCAGGAGGCCCGTAATCGCCTCGACCAGGTACTGGCGGGCGGCAAGAATTATAAAAGCGTGGAAGATATTTTGCTGGCCATTTATCAGCAGAAGAAATAATCCCCTTATTCCTGATTCGACTATTCCGGATTGAATGCATCTGCGAGAATAAGGCCATGACTACCAATGTCCTCAAAAAAATTGAGGCTCGACTGGATCGGGTGGAAAGGGAAATTGCCCACCTTAAGGCCGTGGTTTCACGAAGGACAGGCCAGCCCTGGTACCGGCAAATCGTCGGGGATTTTTCCGGGGATAAAGCCTTCGCGGAAATCGTTCGCTTGGGTGGCTTGATTCGCCGGGGAAAAATAAAAGGTTGACAGACAGTGCCATTCCTCCTGGATACCGATCACCTGTCCGTCTTGCAATGGCAAGAACAGCCGGCCTGTGATCGCTTGCTGGCACGTCTGGATCAGGTTCCCACGGATGATATTGCAACCAGCATCGTTTGTTTCCAAGAATTATTCCAGGGTTGGCTGGCCTATTTGAACCGGGCCAGGAAACCGAAACAAGTGGTTCATGCCTATGCGAAGTTGGAAGCAGTCTGGCGATCTTTGAGAAAAATGAATGTTCTTCCTTTACGGACGAAGCGCAAGCTATTTTTGTTGAACTGCGAGGGCAATGTCCCCGTTTCCGCACGATGGACCTGAGAATTGCCAGCATTGCTTTATCCACCCAGGCGATTTTGTTGAGCCGGAACCTTCGGGACTTTCGCCAGGTGCCAAATCTCCAGGTGGAGGATTGGACCGAATAATCGTTGAGGTTTTCTCCATGGCCCGGCAAGCCATTGTTCAAGGTGACGCCTCCAAGCCCGACGACGACCGGCAGCGCGATGCCGCGCTGCGGCCGCGCTGGTTGCGCGAAGTCATCGGCCAGAAGTCCGTCGTCCAGCGCCTGACCATCGCCTTGAACGCATGCAAAAAACTGAAAGAACCGCTGTCGCACATTCTTTTCGACGGCCCGCCGGGTCTTGGCAAAACCACCTTCGCCACCGTTCTGCCCAATGAGCTGGGCACGTCGCTGCAGATCACCAGCGGCCCCGCGCTGTCCAAGCCGGCCGATTTGCTTCCCTTTCTCACCAATGTCGAGGACGGTTCCATCCTCTTTATCGATGAAATCCATCGCTTGCCGCGGATCGTGGAAGAATTCATTTACCCGGCCATGGAAGATTTCCGCGTGGACATCGTTCTGGGCGAGGGCATCAACGCTCGGACCATCTCCATGCCGCTCAAGCGGTTCACGCTCATCGGGGCCACCACGCGCAGCGGCATGCTGTCCGGCCCGATGCGCGACCGCTTCAAGATGCACGAGCACCTCGAATTTTACAGCGTCGAAGAATTGGCCGAAATCATCACCATCAACGCCCGCAAGCTAAAGACCCCGCTCAGCCCCGAGGCGGCCCAGGAGCTGGCCCGCCGCAGCCGTGGCACGCCGCGCATCGCCAACTCCCGCCTGTGGTGGACGCGCAATTTCGCCACCAGCGAAGCGGACGGCGCTATTTCTCTGCAAATCGCCCAGCAGGCCCTCGCCATGGCCGACGTGGACAACGAAGGCCTGGACAAGCAAGATCGCCGCTACCTGGAGACCTTGATCGGGGTGTTCACCGGCGGACCGACCGGCGTCGAGGCCCTGGCCGCTACGATGAACCTGCCGACCGACACCTTGAGCGATGAAATCGAACCCTATCTGTTGCGCGAGCAATACATTACCCGCAGTTCCCGTGGCCGGCTGGCCACCCCCCGCGCCTACCAGCACCTGGGCAAACCCTTGAAAAA
>CAZFGM010000283.1:0-3743 GCA_964518515.1 uncultured Alcaligenaceae bacterium
ACGAAGACAGTCCATGAGTTCGCGGAGCAATGGGGCCGGTCTGTCCCCGTCAAGCCTGGTGGTCCGTCTGCAGTCGGCCCAAGCGGAGGCCTGGCAAGGGTTTCTGCGGGTGTACGGCCCGTTGATTTATTCCTGGTGCCGGAGCCGCTGGCATTTGCCGGCTCCGGATGCGGCGGATGTTTTGCAAGACGTGGTGACGCGGGTGTTGGAAACCATCGCGGACTTCCGGGGTGACAACTTCGCCGGCTGGCTGTGGTCGATCACGCGATCGCGGGCGGTCAATTTCTGGAAGAAAAACCCGCACCGCGCCGTGGGCGGTTCCGACGCCCAGCGGCGCCTGGCCGAGGTCGCCGATCCCCGCCCCGCCCAGCAGGAAGCGGCGGAAGAAATTCCGGAGTTTCACCTGGATCAACTTCCAGGTGTTTTGCAGCGCGCCTTGGAAAATGTGCGTCAGCGGGCGGCGCCGACTTCCTGGCAGGCGTTCTGGCAGGTCACGGTCCTGGGACGCAAGCCGGCCGACGTGGCTCAGGATCTGGGCCTGAGCGTCAACGGCGTATACATCGCCAATTCCCGCATCCTGTGCCGGCTGCGCCAGGAACTGGGAGAAGCGCCAACATGAGCCGCAACGTTCAAAGTAGTTTTTAACCACAGACCGTTTTTGCAGGTTCCCCTCCAAAAGTAAAACCGCAGAGAACGCAGAGGACGCAGAGAAATAAGTGAAAAAGTTAGCTGATTACCCCAAATAAATTTTGCGCGTGCTCCGCGTGCTCCGCGGTTTTTTTTTGGATTATCGGCCCCGGTTGGGAGTAACCGAATAATTGGGAGAAGCGCCGTCATGAGCCATCCCCGACCCGAAGCATTGTCGCAATTTCTTCTCGGCAACCTGCCCGACAAGGAATTGGAAACGCTGGCCGCCCACCTGGAAACCTGCCCGTCGTGCCGGCAGGCACTCCCGGTGGAGGCGCCGGCCGATCCGCTGGTGGTGGTTTTGCGGAAGCTCCCGGCATCATCGCTCCTTGCGGAGGGGAGCGAACCATTTTGCGCTGAACCGGAGTGCGGCCAAACCCTGGATCGCCTGGCCCAATCGACCCGGTTATCAAACTCCCCCCTGGATCAGGCCGAGACCCGGAGTTTTAACCCCTCCACCGGGCCGGCCTGGGTTTCTTCCCGACCGCGGGGGGAGGTTTTCGGCCATCTTCCCTGCGAATTCGGCCGCTATCGCATCGAACGCCAGCTCGGCGAAGGCGGCATGGGGGCCGTGTATCTGGCCACGGATACCGTCCTGGGGCGAGCGGTGGCTTTGAAAATCACCCGCTTCAATTCCTCCGAAACAGCGGAGGCACGCTTTCGCCGGGAGGCGCGGGCGGCGGCCGCCCTGCTCTATGAGGGGATTTGTCCGGTCTTCGACTACGGCGTTCAGGACGGCATTCCCTTCATCACCATGGCCTATATCGAGGGCCAATCGCTGGCCCAGCTTCTCCGTCAAAAAGAACCGCTGGATACACTCAAAGCGGTGGACCAGGTCCGGCAGGTGGCCCTGGCCCTGGCCGAGGCCCACCGCCAGGGCATCTTGCACCGTGATCTGAAACCGAGCAACATCATGCTCGACGGCCAGGGCCGGCCCAAGGTCGTCGATTTCGGCCTGGCCCGCGGTGAAGACGACCTGGCACTGACCCACCCCGGCGAAACCCCCGGCACCCCCCAGTACATGAGCCCCGAACAGGTTCAGGGCCAACCCCTGACCGCCGCCAGCGATATTTTCAGCCTGGGCGTCATTCTGTATCAACTGCTAGCGGGCCGGCTGCCGTTCGCCGGCACCTCCCTGGCGCAGCTGACCTATCAGATTGTGCACACCGACCCGGAACCGCTCTTCCCGCTCAACCCCTCTCCCCGCTGGGGAGAGGGCAGGGTGAGGGGGTCTGACCGCCGCCTCGAGGAAATTTGCCTGAAAGTGCTGGCCAAGGACCCCGCCGCCCGTTTTGCCTCGATGGACGCCTTCGCCGCCGCCTTGCAGGAGGTTCTGGACACGCCGGAAACCTCCCAAACCGCTCCCCTCATTCCCACCCCCGTCGGACAGGATTCCGATCCTGTCCGGCCCCTGAGGTGGGAGAGCGGCCTTTCCCGAAATCTCCGCTGGGTCCTGGCTGCATCGCTGGCCGGATTCCTCCTCCTGCTAATTTCGGTCCTTTGGTTGGCGTTTTTCAATGGCACCGAAGATCCGCCAAAAAATGGCCCGCTCACCCCCGGACCGCTGGAAGTCGGCAAAACCAAGACCTACCGCACCATTGCCCAGGCCCTCGCCCAGGCCCAGGAAGGCGACGTCATCGAATTGTGCGATGCTTCCCACGTCGAAAGTTTGATAATCACGCCGGGCAATTTCCGGCCGGGACAACCGGGGGCGCCCATTCCCACCGGCATCACCATTCAAACCAAACCAGGCGCAACCGTAGTCTGGTCCCCCGCCAGCAAAGATCCCAAGACCCCTTTGCTGCACTTGAACCAGGCCAAAAACTTCCACCTCAAAGGCAAGAACCTAACCCTCGACGGCACGATCGACGCCGCCAAAAACCTCCGGGTGCAAACCCTGCTTTTCCTCAGCATGCATAGTCCCGGCATGACATTGGAGGATGCGCATTTACAAGGTTTCGACAAATGGGGGGTGCACATCATGAATTGCCACGGGCTGGCGGAGCGCCCCGTGCGCCTGGCCCAATTGCACATCCGCGGCCCCAAGGCCGAGGCGGGCATTTTTTTCGATGCCAACGATAAGATCATTCCCCCTTTCAATGACTTCATCGAAATTGAAGGGTGCCAGTTTCCGGGTTTGGACGTCCACCAGGCGGTTACTCGGAAGAACACTAGCGTGACGGGCCAGAACATTCGGGCTGACACCACGATCCCGGTCTCGCTTCCGCCGATGCTGGGACAAATCGACCTGCTGATATTCGAGAAAGACAACCCGCGCCGCCAGAACCTCCGACTTCGTCACGAAGGGGCCTTGCCTTTGAAGCTCAACGACCTGATCCGCATCGAGGCGAACGTTAAGCGGCCGGCTTACCTTTACCTTTTGTGGATTGAGGCGGACCGCTCGGTGCAGCCGATCTATCCCTGGAAACCGGGACATTGGGACGATCGCCCGAAAGTGGAAAACCCGGTGAAACAGCTGCGTTTTCCACCGGCCCAGGGAGATGGCTATTCGCAAAAACCGGGATTGGCCGGCATGGAAACGCTGGTGCTCTTGGCGCGCGAGACGCCGCTGCCGCGCGACATCGACCTGTCGGCCTTGCTGGGAGAATTGCCGCGGCAGTCGCGGCAGGACGCGCGGTCCGCGGTCTGGTTCGAGAATTTCCAGGTCACCAGCGGCGACCGCGGCCCCAATTTCTTCGATGTCCGCCGCCTCGACGATCCCGTATTGGAAACGCAACGCCTGCTCAAAGACCGCCTGGGCCGGCATTTTTCTTACAGCGCGGCGGTGAGCTTTGCCAACCTGGCGAAATAAGGACCGGGCCAAGAAATGGCCCCTTGGTGATTATTGACAACCGGCGATGGGACAACCCCGTTCGGCGCGGGTCTCCGACCCCGCCGATGGACGACCGCAGGTCTCCTGTGTTGAACAAAGCCGTGAAGGGAGACCTTCGGTCGGGCATTCCGGCGGGGTCGGGAGAACCGCGCCGAGCCGAGGGAGCCGTGAAGGGAGACCTTCGGTCGGGCATTCCGGCGGGGTCGGGAGAACCGCGCCGAGC
>CAZFGM010000283.1:3843-8883 GCA_964518515.1 uncultured Alcaligenaceae bacterium
GCATTCCGGCGGGGTCGGGAGAACCGCGCCGAGCGAGGGGGTTCACTTTTTCGACTGGGGAACACGGCCTCTTACTCCTTTGACGAACGTATTGGGGCCCGCCGTTGACGGCGGGTAACTGGAACGTGATAATCGTGCTTGAGCCCCGTTCACATGAAAGGGCTGGAAGACCGTCCGAATCCTTGTTGAAAAAGCGAAATGAGATGCATACCCCTGCCAGGACAACACGCCTTCAGCACAACACAAAGGATTGGCTTTTTCGTTACGTCAACGCAACGGCAAGGACAACACACTATTTTTCCTGGGCAGAAGTATTGCGGCGTGAGATCGGGGATGGTGGAGGATCGGCCCAAGTTCCGAGGAGATGCCCGTGGGTCAGACGAGTAACGAGAGCCAGCAGCCGCGGACGGGGGAAGAGCGTCTGAGCCGTCTCTCGACCTGGTGGACGAAGATCCGCGAAGAAGGAGCGCAGTGGGTGCTGCTGCGTTACCGCAACCTGCTCTTGCCGTACCTGCGCAAGGTGCTGGGGCCGGACGCCGAGGACTGTTTTCAAGAGCTGGCGGTGCGGCTGCTCCAGGCCGACCTGCTGCGCGCCGAGCAAAGAAAAGGACTGCGGGCCTACCTGAAAGTGTGCGTGCGCCACCTGGTCGTGGATCACTACTGGAAAAAGGCGAAAGACAAGAAGTTGGTGTCGTTACCCGAGGGGTTCGAGACGGACGCCGACCCCATCCAACTGGAGTCTGGCCCGGACCAGGGTTCCGAAACGGATCAAGCAATGGATGAGTTTTTTGACCGGCTATGGAAAAACGATCTCGTGCAGCAAGCCTTTGACTTCCTGCGGGACAAAGAGAAAAGCGGCAAACGTCCGTTGCATACGGTGTTTCTCCTTCACTGGCAGAATCCGCAGTTAAAGTCGCCCGAGCTGGCGGCACGGGTCACGGCTCAGCTCGGCAAGCAGCAATCGTCGGGAAATGTTCGCAAGCTGTTGATGGACGCCCGCCGCTGGTTTTGCCGGCGGCTGCTGGAAGAGGCCGCTCCGACCGTGGACCCGCCGACCACCGACAACTTGGCGCGGGAACTGGAGGAGCTCGGGCTGCTGGAACATTGCCGGCAGTGCATCGACAAGTGGCGCCGGACCTGATAAGCCTGGGTTCGCAACCCCCAGGAAGACCGTCCCGCTCTTTGGCCAAGCCGCCAGGAAGACCGTCCCGCTCTTTGGCCAAGCTCCGGTTGGGGCGTCGGATTTTAGCCCCGGATGGAGCGCAGCGGAATCCGGGGGGATTCAATGTGCCCACCGCTTCTCAGCCCTGGAAGGGCTTTGCAACGAATTAGTAGGTCGGGCTTTCCAGCCCGACCTGAACCGCCCAAGCTCAATGAATCTGGGCAAGGGACGTCGGCCTGGAAAGGCCGACCTACAATTGCGTTGCAAAGCCGCCCTGGAAGGGCGTCGGAATCTCCGGCACCCCTCCGGGGTTTTGCCGGTTCGAAACATTTCGTTTCCCACGGTTCCGCTGCGCTCACCGTGGGCTAGCATCCGACGCCCTTCCAGGGCTGCGCGCAAAAAGCGCGAGGAAGCCTGAGTTATTTTTTCCTCAGATCCAAACAGCGCAGGCGTTCTTGATCGCGCACGTACAGCCGGCCGTTGGCCAGGACGGGAGCCACCCAGCACTTGGTATCGGTAACCTGGTAGGAAGCCAATTCCCTGTACCCTTTGGGGTTGGCTTCGGCCAGGGCGAGCTTGCCGAACTCGCCGAGCAGGATCAGGGTGTCGCCGGCGAGCAGTAGCGAGCCCTTGCGGAGGCCTTTTTGCCGCCAGGCGATCTTGCCGGAGCGGAGATCGACGCAGCGCAGCTCGACTTCGTCGAAGCCGTAAAGGTGGTCCTTGAAGCGAACGCTGCTGGAGAAGTGATTGTGCATGCTGTGGTTTTCGTAGACGCGATGGGCCTGGAGTTTGCCGTCAGCGTCGGCTTCAATTTTCAGGACGGCGCAGCCGCGGTTATAGCCGGACGAGATGAACAGGTAATCGCCGGCGACAATAGGGGTGGCGATGTTGCAGCCGTAACTGGTTTCCCAGGGGAAGCGCCACAACAGTTCGCCGGTGTCGGGCGTGACGCCGACCAGACCCAGGGCGGTGAAGAACACGACCTGCGGTTTTCCCGCATGGGTGGCGAAAACCGGAGAGCTGTAACCGGCCTGATCGTCGAGGGCTTTCCAGCGGACCTTGCCGGTGTATTTGTCGAGAGCCACCAGCGAATTGCCGTCGCGGCCGCCCGGATTCGTGAACACCAGGTCTCCCACGACCAGCGGCGAGAACGACGTGCCCCATTGCAGGTTGTCGGCCTGGAAATCCTGAAGCAGGTGCCGTTTCCACACCACCTCGCCGTTTTTGGTTTTCAAACAGTGCATGAAGCCCAGGGCGCCGACGGTGTAGACGTGCGCGCCGTCCACGGCCGGCGTGGAACGGGGCCCTTCGCCTTCGCTGCGAAAGTGGGACGGATAGCGGTAGCGCCATAGCTCCTTGCCGTCTTCGTGAATGCAGGCCGCCACTTCGTGGTCGCCGTCCTGGAAAAGGGTGAAGACACGTTGGTCCGCCACGACGACGGAGGAATAGCCGGGGCCCAGTTCTTTTTCCCAGAGGATTTTAGGCCCAGACTCGGGCCAGGGGGCCGCGCTTTCAGGGGAGACGCCATCGCGATTCGGCCCGCGCCACTGCGGCCAGTCGTGAATGACTTCCTCTCGTACCCAGATCATCCCAAACCGTTCCAAGATTAACGGCGGCGGCTTCAAAGCGCCGAAAAAAAGAGCCGGCGGCGGAAAGGCGGTCCAGCTCAGCGTGATCGTGGCCGCCTCACAGGCCCGCAACGCATTCACCCATTGTTTCCCATCAGGGCCAGCCGGTTTTTTTTCTTTCGGCGTGACCGGATCGAGATTGGCGGTTTGCAATTCCTTGATTTTTTCGGGATGATAGAATTCCCGGTTCTTGAGCAAGAGTTGATAGATGCCGAGAAAGGCCAGAGCGATCAGCAAGGCCCCCATGATCCCCAGAAAAAGCCAGTTCGGTCCGCGCTTGGCCGGCGCTGTGGCCGCGGCCGTCGGGGGAACCTCGGGCGGACCACTGCGGATACCCTCCTGCCGGTCTGGCGCGGTGCTCATAAAACAATCCTCGCGTTCCGAAATCTGCCGCTTTTGGCTTGTAGCCGCAACCTTTAGGTTGCGGTGAACCCCGCAGGCTAAAGCCTGCGGCTACAAAGTTCTTTGTCTCCACTGGAGCGGTTTTTGTCAAGGAGCGGTCATGGCCCAGCAACAGGCATCGCCGGGAAAACGGCTGCGCGACGCCTGGGCCCGCCAGACCCTGGCCGTGCCCGGCGTGTTCAACGCCCTCGTGGCCCGCATGGCCGAACGTTTGGGCTATCAAGCGGTTTATCTTTCCGGCGCGGCCCTGTCGGCGGCGGCCGGACTGCCCGATGTCGGCCTGTTGACCCTGACCGAATTCGTGGACCAGGCCCGCTCCCTCACCCAGGCCTGCTCTCTGCCGCTGCTTTGCGACGCCGATACGGGTTTCGGCGAGGCCCTCAACGTGGAACGCACGGTGCGGCTTTTCGAAAGCGCCGGCGCGGCCGGAATCCATCTCGAGGACCAGCTGCTTCCCAAGCGTTGTGGACAGCTAGCGGGCAAATCTTTGGTCGAGCCCGAGGCGATGGCCGCCAAGATTCGCGCGGCGCTGGCGGTGCGGCGCGACCCCGATTTCGTCATCATTGCCCGCACCGACGCCCGCGGCGTGACCGGCTTCGACGACGCCGTGCGCCGCGCCCAGCTGTACCGCGCCGCCGGCGCCGACGCCATCTTTCCCGAGGCTCTGGAAAGCGAATCCGAATTCGCCGCCTTCGCCAAGGAAATCCAGGCCCCCCTCCTGGCCAATAACACCGAGTTCGGCAAAAGCCCTAACCTGGACTTCGCCAAGTTCGCCCAGCTGGGCTATCGGCTGGTGCTGTATCCGGTGACCGCCCTTCGCGTGGCGGTCAAAGCGGCCCAGGAATTGCTCACCGGCATTTTGCAGCACGGCCACCAGCGCGATTTCCTGCCGCGCATGTTGACCCGCGCGGAGTTGTATGATTTGTTAAACTACTCGGCGTATGAAGAACGGGATCGGAAGTATTTCGGATAGGCCCTTCGGGCCGTTTTCGTCGCAAACTTATAATCAAAAATTGCCAATTGCCAATTACCAATTACCAATTACCAATTACCAATTGCCAATTGGAAAAACCTGGTGCCAATTGGAAACCTGGTTGAATCACTTTCAAAATTGGCAATTGGCAATTTTTTCATCTGCCCCGAAAGGCCACTTCTTCCGGGCGGGTCGCTCAGCTCAGAGCGGTGCGGTGCGCTTTGGATCGGCAGGGCCAAGAAGTGTACGCCTCGATCCAAAGCGGCGACGCACGCCGCACTCCAAAAAATGCCCGGCAGGGCCGGCAGGGCCACTTTTTCCGGGCAAGGTCCGGAAAAGCGTAGCCTTATTATGCCTTGCAAGCGCCGTTGCCGCTACCCATAATAAAAGCCATGACCCTTCGCATGTGCCCGGCCTGCGGCAAGAATTACACCGCGGACTATTCGGATAGCTTTTGCCGGTGCGGCGTGGAACTGGTGGAAACGGAGGAGCCCGCGGGCCCTGCTTTTCCGCAGCTCCCCCCGTCCGGCACTTGCTGCCTGGTGCTGTACGGCCCGGACCGCCAACCCCTGCACTATTTTCCGCTGACCAAGGACGTGACCCTCATCGGCCGCGAGGACGCGGTCGAGGGCATTTTTCCCGACATCGACCTGCGCCAGTGCCTGGACGAGGCCACCGCGCGCAAGGTGTCGCGGCGGCACGCTCTGATCCTGCACGCGCGGACCAACGACACCTACACCCTCCGGCCCCTGGCCGGCAATTCCGGAACGCAGCTTGAAGCGGACATGGTCCCCGCCGAGGAAAATTTTCCGCTGCCGCCCGGCACGCGGCTCATCCTGGGGGGTGCGGTGCGTTTCAAGTTCGAAATCGTGTAA
>CAZFGM010000284.1:0-8824 GCA_964518515.1 uncultured Alcaligenaceae bacterium
CAACTCGCGGTAATAGGCGGCGGCCAGCTTCATTGACTCGACCGAGCCTTTCTTTTCCTCCAGGAGCGCCAAGGCCGCCAGGGCGCGGCCACCCGCCTTGGGATCGCTCTTGTAGTCCGGGCCGCGCAGCTGGTACAGGCTCAGCTCGGCTTCGAGATAGTTGTTCTTCTCGCCGCGCTCCATGATCGCCTCGGCCAGTTGCAGACGGGCTTCCCGGCCCACGGCGAAGGGGACGTCGAACATGCCGACGAAGCTGCGGATGGCGTCGGGGTCCTTCTTGGCCTCGACGAGCTTCCATTCCTCGGCGATTTTCTTTTCCAAGGGCTCGCGCTGCTCGGGGCCGGCCTTGGCCATCATCGCGGAGACCCGGCCGCGCAGCCAAACGCTGGTCGGCACCTTGTGCGTGGGGTCGTCGAGGCTGGCGATGCCCCCCTGCTCGCGATGGATCGGCAAGGCGCCGAACTCGCGGTACATTTGGAAGGCCTCGACCAGGTTCCCCTGGGCTTCGCGGCCCTGGCCAACGATGCGGAAATAACGGGCCAGGCGCGTCTGGTGCTCGCTGGCGTTGCCCTCGACCGTGCACAGCTCGCGATATTCATCCAGGTAACGGGGGCCGGCCTTGTTGAAATCGACCTGGAGCAGATCGGTGAGGGCCTCGTAAAGCCGCAGCTTGGCCCGGCCTTGCAGGGGCTCGCCCGGCTTCTTGGCGAGGGCCTTTTGCAGATCGTCGACGGCCCCCTGCACCTGACCGTCGGCCAGGAGCAATTCGCCGCGGTCAACGAGCTTGTCGGGATTGTTCGGATCGCCCTGGAGAGCGGCGTGGGCGAACTGGAGGCGGGATGCCAATTGCGGATAGGCGGTGATTTGCAGCGGCGTCTGCGACAGGACCGCGCCTTCGTAGAAGACCAGGTTGCCGGGGGACACGCCGGCGTTCTTGGCCCGGTTGTGCGCCTTGACCATACCCTTGTCGACGTCGATGGCCATGATCTCGCCCTTCTTGAGGGGCAAATAGTAGACGTTCTTGCTGGCCACGCCCTGGCCGGAGGGGAGGTCGCCGGTGGGCACATACCACAATTGCCGGCCGTCTTCCAGGCTCAGGGCGCGCACGGCCGACTTGCCGACAATGAGGACCTTGCCGCCGTAGACGCCGGCCAGGTAGAGGTCGCTTTCGGACTGTCTCTTCTTCCACACGGGAGTGCCGTCGCGCAGGTTGACGCAGTGGACCGAATTGGCGTCGGGAGCGGTGAAAACCACCTTGCCGTCCTGGATGGCGGGCGGGGCCGAGCGCCAGTTGGCCACGCTGGTGCTGGCCATATTCGGGTTGAACCGCGGGAAGGGTTGCGGCTGCACGGGCATGAACGGCACCGGCTGCGGATTTTGCTCGCGGTAGGGATAAGCCCAAGCCAGCGAGCGCGACAACAGGTCGATACCGAGGACCTCGCCGGCGTTGGTCGGGCACACCAGGATGCCTTCGCCGTAAGCGAGGAAGGCGGCGTTGGTGCGGCGGCTCAGATCGTGGGTGACGCGGTGTTGCGGCTGCACCTGGCCGAGCGACTGGATCGGCTCGACTACAGTGGGCCGGCTTGGGCCGGCCATTTTGTACGGATCAATGCACACCAAGCGCAGCTCACCGTCGCCGGTGGCTCCGGTGTTCTTTTCGTTGAGGACGTAAAGCTTGCCGCCCACAGAGATGGGTGGCCCCAGGAAATGGCTATCGGCGAAGGGATCGTCCTTGCCGCCCCCGCCCAGCTTCCATTTGAGGTTGCCCAGGACAAGGTCGCAGGCCCAAAGAGTGTTTTGCATGACCAGGGGCTTGACGTCGCCGGCGATTTGACCGTAGGGTTGAAACTGATCGCCCGGGGTGGGGACGGCCAAATCATCGACCGCATACACCAGGCGATGATCGGTGGAGAGCGAGCCGACTAACGAGTTTTCGTAGACTAGGGGGGCGAAGCCGGGCATGGCATAATAACGAGTGAGCCAGTTTTCGAGGGTGACTTTCAGTTTGCTATCGGCCAGGACGCAGGCCAGGGCCCCCTCGAAGTCAGGAATCTTCCAAGCAATGGAGCCGGCCTTGTTAATCTTGCCGGTGCGGTCCTTTTCATCCTGGAGGTAGACGGCCCGGACGTCGGTATAGCTGCGATAGACCAGGCGGTTGTTGGAGGCGATCGGGAAAAAGCCGGGCAGGACCGGCATGTTGCCTGGGCCATTGGTTTGAGCGATGGCATTATCAATGCGGATTTTGGCTTCGCGGCCTTTTTCCTCGATCTCACCGGTTTCGTCGTTCTTGTCGAGGATGGTCGGCCGGCTGAACAGGATGAGGTCGAGCAGCGGCGGGCTTCCCTGGGCCTGGGCGTTGTTGGCCACGTTGCCGCGGATGTAGGGCCAATCGAAGGGGCTGGCCGATTCGGGACGCGGGATTTCGTCCAGGAATTGCTGGAGCTTGGCCACGCTGGCGACCTCATCGCCGAGCTTCAAGCCCCCCTGGTCGCGCAGGCGCGGCTCCAGCTTTTTCCAGGTTGCCTCGGCGTTTTTCAGGTCGCCGGCGCGGCGGTAGGCCAGGACCGCTTTGAACAGGGTCAGATCGTCGATCTTGATGCGCTCGGGATTCATGGCCAGGAGTTTTTCGAAGCGCAGGGCCGCCATGAACCACTGGCCGCGGTCGAGGAAAGAGGTGGCCAGCAAATCGTTGGCCTCGGCGCCGGCCTTGGTGTGCAGGAAGCGCTGGGCGACCTCGGCCAACAGCTCGCGGTTGCCGGTCCGCCGCGCTTCGGCCAGCTTGTTCATGGCCGTCGCCCCATAGCGCTGCTCGTAAACGTCCAGGCCCTCGCCGGGCATGGAGCCAAGCAGGTTGTTAGCCTCGAATTTCACGCTGGTCCAGCGCAGCGTCTCCTTGCCGGCGGCATCGCGCTCGCGGACCTGGACGTAAAAGTCTTCCTGGTTATCGAGGATGGTTTGCAAGGCGGTGACGGCATCGTTCCAGGCCTTGTCCTTGATGCAATCGCGGGCGACGTTGATGAACTGGCGATATTCGGACTTTTCCACCAGCTTGATGGCGCTGAACTGCGAGGACAGGGTCGTGCCTTCCTTGCCGGGTGGGTTGGGACCGGGAGGCGGACCGGGCAATTGGACCAGGCCAGGACGTCCAATTACGATCTGGCCCTCGGCAGGCCCCGACAAGAATAACCCGGCCCCCAAAGCCACGAAGCTGGTCATGACAGCCGCCACGGCCACGCGCTGCAAATTCAACATGGATTGGTCCCCCGAGCCGATCCTCAATCAAACCATCATCTTTCGATTGTCGCAGACCCCTGAAAAGTTGGCAAGCGAAAAGGGCGGTAGGTTAGGATTCCGATCCTGACAACCGGGATGGGGATTTCGGCCATGCTCAATTCAATGTCAGGATTGGAATCCTAACCTGCGACCGATTAACCTGAAATCCCATACGTTTAACAAAAGACGATCCAAACCGGTTTTCTTAACAATTTCGAGGTTTTCCCTAGGAGGCTCTTTCCCCGCGCGGAGCGTGCGGACACTTCCCTCATCCCATCAGCTTGTGCAAGTGCAAATGGAAAGGCCCAAGGTTGCCGCCATAGTTGCCGGCGCTGATCCTGACCACACCGGGAATGCAGGCGGCGCGGATGCCGGTGCGGGTCGCCTGTTCCACCGCGGCCAGGTCGAGGCCGTCGATGACGATTTCGTAGACGGCGTTGGTCCCCTCGGGCAGGGCGGTCTTCACCAGGCCGCGCAGCGTCGGGCAGTAGGCGTCGTTGGTGCTGGCCTTGAGTTTCTTGTAGCGGCTGCCGACCTTGCTGCCGGAGCGAACGATGCCGCCGGGAAAAGGCAGGATCACACCGGGAACCTGGCGTATGGCCGCCACCGCCGCCTCGGCCGCCGCCAGGCCAAGCGTTTGCCCTTGGGCCAGGATCAGGAAGTTCCCGCCAGCGACACCCTTGACTGTGCCGAATACATCCTCGCAGGTGAATTCGCCGTCCATGGTCGGCAGCCGCCAGAAACGCCGGCCTTCGAGCTTCTTGCTGAACTGGAAGCCGTCGCCGAAGAAGCGCAGGTTGCCGCCGACGCGAATGGTCTTGTCTTTGATCACGGGCAGGCCGTTGTAACAGGCCGTGGTGGGACAGGTGAGGATGCACTGGCCGACCCGGCCCACCACAGCTTTTTGCAGGGCATCGCGGCTAAAAGCGAACAGGAGCAAGCTGACGCCGGGCCTGCCGTCGGGCGTTTCTTCCGGGGACAGCGTCCGCTCAATGCCGGCTTCCGCATCGCAGCCGATGACGGAAGAAGCGTAGCCGGTCGCCACCTGGCCCGCGGTCTGGGCCCAGCCGGCAGTCGCCGCCGTGACCAGCAGCCGGGCCGCCGTCATGGGAAAGGCCTCGGCAAAGATGTCTTCGATGGGGATGTCGTTGAGGGTCATCAAGGGGATCGATGGTCGAGGTTTTTGGATAGGTCAGGCGGATTTTTTCAGAATTTCCGCGACGGTCACAGTGGGCAGCCAGGGTGTTTTATCAAAATGGTCGACCTTCTGGGCTGGTTTTAGTTCGGGCAGGCCGAGACAACGATTTTTGATAATGCCTTGACACCATGACAGTTTCATTCTCTGGGAAATGAGCGGACTAGCCTTTGGTTTTTCATGACCTTCAATTATGGCGATCAAACGTTCAAGATTCTGCTGGAAATAGACCAATTCCAAAATATGGAAAGACCAGTATTTTTTCCTTTTTCCGAAGCAAAAGCCAAAAAAGACCTGAAAGACACCGGGTTCAGGCAAATTTGCCATTATTTGGTCAATCGTTACCTCTCCGGCTTGGAAATCGGGCGGAATTATCTGGAGAATTCGATTCCGAATTTGTTTAACACAGGCAATCTTTTCCGCGTGGTAATATTTCTTGAAGGAGAAAAATGGGTTGCCGGGATCCAGCAAACGGTGCAGGGAGCGGGCCCCCTCTTGAAAACAACAGAAGATTTCTATGACAAAATTCTTTTCGAGTTTTATTTTCATAAGCCCCTCACTCAGGTTTTGCTCGCCACCATTGCCAGAAGTATTTTCGAACCTTGACAAAATTGGGATTGAGATTTCCCACGGTTCGCTTTGCTACCGCCATCGTTCCTTATTCCCTCCAATCCTTCGTCATTTGTATGGTGCCGGACTCGTTTGGGCATTAACGAATTATCCTCCAATGATAAAGCACCGGTCAACAGCAACCACCACCCCGACTCTGAAACGTCGGCCCCGTCAGAAAAATTTCCGACCCCCCGGCCAACCGGCGCGCCCCCGCGTCCGACACCGCCACCGGCATGCCGCGCGGCAACACGTGGCCCTGGCCGTCCTCGAAGCTTTCCTCCGGCCCCGCATAAGTGGCGGTGCGGCCGGTGAAGATAGCGGGTCCGTCGCTGCCAGCCGGCACCTTGTAGGCCGCCACCTCGATGCTTTCCAGCAGTACCGGGGCCGACAGCGCAGGGTAATCGCGTGTGGTCAGATAACGATAGGGGAACTTCGCCCGCACCTCGATCCTGCCGAAACCGGCTCCGGTCAGCGCCGCCAGATAGGATTCCAGGGTCTGGCATCCGGACAGGCAACGGGCGCGGGCGACGGCATCGGCGCGGAAAGCCACGGGCAGCGGCCCTGGAGCGATCGGGTCGGCGGTCGCGAACAAACCACCGGGTTTCAGGACGCGGACAACCTCGCCCAGGGCCCGGTCCAGGTCCGCCGGCAGAAATACGTTGAACAGGCAATTCTGGGCCGCCACGCTGACGCTGCCGGAGGGCACCGGCAAATTCAGGGCGTTGCCGTCGAGCAGGGTGACGAACTCGGTGCGAAACCACGGATTGAGCCGGGCCGCCAGGATGAAGTTTTCCCTGGCCTTCTCACGCATGTCCGCTACCGGATCGACGGCAATGACCGCGCCAGGCCGGCGGGTGAAGTAGGCGAACTGCAAGGCCTCCAGCCCGCCGCCGACGCCGACATAAAGGATCGTGTCCGTGGCCCGCAGATCGCGCGGGTTCACAATCGAACCGCAGCCGTAATTCATTTGCCGCATGATGTCGGGAATGCAGAGGTCGGGCAGGTGCCAGTCCGGCCCGCTGGTGCAACACAGGCCGGCATCGGGATTTTTAGCGGCCTCGGCATAGACGCTCAAAACGGTTTGCAAGTAACCAGACATGGATAGGTTCTTTTTTATTGTCGCGGGAAACAAATGAATTGTACGGTTCCGGAAAAAGCCGGGCCACGCCGAATCCAGACGGTCCTTGACTGATGCCTCGGCTCGGCTATAAATCCCTGGGATGAACCAACACCAAACCCACGGGCATCCCCCGTGGGTTTCGATGTCTGAAATGGATACGTCACGCTCCATGGTAGACGTCACGCTCCGAGGCTGTGATTAAAAGGGGTCAGAAAAAAGACAAAGGGGTCTGACCCCTTTTAATCACAGCCTCTCCGCGTGACGGATTCCTCAGGGGGAGCGTGAAGCCTACCATTCAAGGCGGCCCATCATGAGCGACCATACCACCCACGCCCGCCGGACCCACGACAAGGCCAACGGCCACTGCCCGGCCCCGTCCACCACCCCCGCATTTCCGCCGCCGTCCGCGAAATTTTGCTGGCCGTCGGCGAGGACCCCGACCGCGAGGGCCTGCGCGAGACTCCGCAGCGCGTCGCCGGCATGTATGAGGAGATGTTTTCCGGCCTGCGCAGGGACCCGGCGGTTGTCTTGGGCAAGACCTTTGTCGAGAAATACGACGAAATGGTCCTGGTCAAGGACATCGGCTTCGAAAGCATGTGCGAGCACCACCTGCTCCCCTTTTTCGGCAAGGCCCACATCGCCTACCTGCCCAACGGCAAGATCGTCGGCCTGAGCAAGCTGGCCCGCATTGTCGAGATCCTGTCGCGGCGGCCGCAGGTGCAAGAACGCATGACCCAAGCAATCGCCGACTTGATCATGGACGAACTCGATGCCAAGGGCGTCGGCGTCGTCCTCGAAGCGATCCACACCTGCATGGCCATCCGCGGCGTGCGCAAGCCGGATGCGATCTGTACCACCAGCGCCATGCGCGGTTCCTTCCGGGCGAACATGTCGACCCGCGCGGAACTGCTGTCACTGATCAACTCGGGCAAGTCGTGAACGGTCGCCTGCGGCTCCCCGCTAAACCTAGCTGACTACTTCATCATGGTCGCCACGTTTTGCTTGCGGTTGGCTTGCGGCTTGATCGCCTCCCTGCTGCTACTGTCGCCGGCGCAGATTCATCCGCGCTTCTACCGCGTGCAGTTCCTGACGGCGCTCGGTCTGTTGGCGACGGCGGCCGCCTTCCGTCTCGTGTCCAACGACGACTTGAGCTTGATCGCACTCGCGGCTGCTTTGGCAGCCAGTCTATTTGGCTCCATCGTCTGGCATCTCGAAAATGCACCGGGCGGCAGGATCGCGGTCTTCGCGAGTGCGGCGACGTTGACAGCAGCGTTGATCCTGGGCGGCCGGGCCGCCCACGGCGAAGACTACCATGTCTGGCTGGCGGCCGACGACCTGGCCTCGGCAGCGCTGCTGGGCAGCGCCACAACGGCCATGCTGATGGGCCACTCGTACCTGGTTGCGCCGGCCATGTCGCTGACGCCTTTGTACCGCTTGCTGGGCGCCCTGGGCGCTGCGCTCTTTTGCCGCATCGGCCTGGCCGCCGTGGGACTCTGGCTGTGGACACGGCATCCGTCGGCAGGTAACCTGGAAACGGAAATGCTGCTCTGGCTGCCGGTGCGCTGGATTCTGGGCTTTCTCATTCCCATGGTGCTGGGCTGGATGGCCTGGGAGACCGCACGCATTCGCTCGACCCAGTCGGCCACCGGCATTCTCTACGTGGTGGTCATCGACTGTTTTCTCGGCGAGCTGACCAGCCAGTTGCTCTTGGAAAAGACCCGCTGCCTTCTGTGAAAGGCTTGGGCAAACGTGGATGTTCGATTCGCCTGTCCCCTGTGCGAGCGGCCGGCGCGCGTGCCGCTCGACAACAGTGCCGGCTGGCAATCCCCGGCCTGCGATCACCGCCTGCACTTCGACAGCGCCGACCCGAGTCTGCCGGCGTGCCTGGTGTGCGGCAACGGCGAGCTTTACAAGAAAAAGGATTTCCCGCACGGACTTGGCATGGCGATTCTGGTCGCGGCTTGCATCGTTTCATTTTTTACCTATGGCTGGTATGAGAAGTGGCTGACCTGGGCCCTGTTGGTCGGTACGGCGGTTTTCGATGGGCTATTGTACTTGTGGGTGGGCGACGCCATCGTCTGTTACCGCTGCCACGCGCATTATCGCGGTTTCGGACCGACCGAGTCGCATAAGCCGTTCGAGCTGACGATTGGAGAGCGCTTTCGTCAGGAACGGATTCGCCGTGAACAACTGAAGGCGGACCAGAGACTTCCGGAGGCGTGAACTCGTGGGGTAGGCTTCCAGCCTGCCGACCTGCGGTAGACAAGATGTCTGCCCCACGAGGCTGAATTCTGGAACGACCGTGGACGAACAAGAACGGGGGCGCATCCAGGACGACGTGAAGGGATTCTTCAAAGGCGACCTGCTTTTCGACGATCTGTCCCGCGCCCTTTATAGCACTGATGCCAGCATCTTCCAGGTTTATCCGCTGGGCGTAGCCATGCCGCGCGACGAGGAGGACGTCCAGGCCCTCGTTCGCTACGCCGCCCAGAAGCAGATTCCGCTCATTCCGCGGGGGGCCGGCAGCGGCATGGCGGGTGAGTCTCTGGGGCGCGGTCTCATCGTCGATTTGAGCCGGCATTTTCGCCAGATTCTCGAGGTCACGAGCGATACGGTGCAGGTGC
>CAZFGM010000285.1:0-8819 GCA_964518515.1 uncultured Alcaligenaceae bacterium
ATCACCCCATCGTGGGCGCCGACCCCGCCCATGTCCAGGACGTTACTTCGGCGCCACGTCTTGCCATTGTCCGCGGAGACGTAGGTGCAGGCGCCCCAATGGAATGGATCAGGAATAACTGGGTGAACGGGTACGACGATGTGACCGCTCTTTGTCACAATCAGGTCGAGGATGTCAGCGCTCATGCCCTTGTCAATCATTTGGCGGTCAACCCAGGTCTTACCATCGTCAAGGCTTCGGATTGCCCACGTGTCCAGTCCTCGCGGATCTACTGGTTCACCCTTGGCATCATCCCACTTCCAGTGATAGGTGCTCACGTCCTGGAACACCAGCACAATCACTCCGTCGGCAGTCTTCACAATCGGTCCCTTTCGCGGGATCCCCGGCTTCTTGCCCTGGTACATCGGCCGCGGCTCCGACCAGGTGATGCCCTTATCCTTGCTCGTGCGGGTCGCATTGTCCTCGACGATCATCAGGCTCCCGTCACTCAGTTTCACGAAAGGCCCTTTGTTCGCCGGCCCATGTTCCTTGAACAGGGGATTGATCCAGAGTTCGCCCTGCACCATGCTCACTTCAGCGAGCACCATGAGAAAGACACTCGCTATCCCCACAACAGCAACTTTGCTTTTCATGACTGATGCTCCTTTTTGGTTCGATGGTAAGCCTGATTGGTTATTCATTTTCATGATGAGTTGTCCTTCCTCCGTTGGCATGATTCCTCCGGCTGATTTTTTCCTTCACGCTCTCGGGGAAATCGGGGAAATGACGTTAAATCAGCATCTCCCGGACCACCGCGCCGTGGGGAAGCAAGGGGTACGGGCGGCCCAGGCTGTCGTAGGTCCGGGTCGTTTCCGGGTCGAAGCCCAGGAGGTGATAGAGGGTAGCCTGCAGGTCCTTGGGGCTGACCGGCCGCTCCGCTGGGAAGGCGGCTTGCTTGTCCGTGCTGCCGATTACCTGCCCCTGGCGGATGCCGGCACCGGCAAGGACTCCGCAGTAGGCGTAGGACCAGTGATCGCGGCCGCCGCCGGCCACCCGGGCGATCTTCGGCGTCCGGCCGTGTTCACTCACCAAAAGGACCAGTGTCTCATCGAGCAGGCCGCGCGCCGCCAGGTCTTCCAGCAGGGCGGGGTAGACTCGATCGAGCGTAGGACAGAGCCCTTCCCGCAACCGGGGGAAGTTGTTGACGTGGGTGTCCCAGCCGGTGTTGGCCGGGCCGTACTCGTCCCAGTAGACGGTCACGACGCGCACGCCGGCCTCGATCAACCGCCGGGCCGCCAGTGCCGCCTGTCCAAAAAGCGTGTAGCCGTACCGGGCCCGGACCGGCTCCGGCTCGCGGGTCACGTCCAGGGCCGTGGCGCAGTGGGGCGAGGTGAGCATGTCCAGGGCCATCTGCTGATAGCGATCGAAACTCCGTATCGCCGCCGTCCGGTCGAGGCCGCGCCGGGCGGCGTCGATTTGCTCCAGCAGCCCGAGCCGGCCGCGCATCTGGTCCAGCGTCACCCCGGGCGACAAGTCCAGACCAGACCGCGCGATCTGGTGGGCGATGCCCGTCATGGGTGCGTGCGCCAGCATCGTTGGCGCCATGAAGCGGAAGGTGCTCTCGCGGGTGATCCCGTCGAAGGGATCCAGGTGGCTGTGGACCGCTCGCCCGCCCCGGGCCGAGGGGAAGCCGAGGGTGCGGCTGGGCCGGCCGTGGAATTCCGCGAAGGTCGGCTCCCACTCCCTGCCCAGCCACGCCGCCGTCAGCCCGCGATGGCTCTGGTTGTCGCTGCGGCTGTTGAGCGGCCAGGGCAGGCACAGGTTCCGCGGCATGCCGCGCGGTTGCGGCACCTGGCTCCGGTCCCACAGATAGTCCAGCACCGACCCGTAAAACGGCCAGTATTCCGCCGGGTTGCGCAGCGGGTTCTGCGGTATGCCCGACAACGCGTAGGCCACGCAGTGCGTCGGATACGGATGGGTCAGCGAGCGGACCAGGGTGACGCGGTCCAAGAGCCCCGCGATGCGCGGCAAGTGCTCGCAGATGTGCACCCCGGGCAGCCGGCTGGCGATGGGCTTAAACTCTCCCCTCACCTCCACGGGCGCTCGCGGCTTCAGGTCGAGAGTATCGAGCTGGCTCCACGCGCCGTACAGGAACAGCACGATGCAGGACTTGGCCTTGCCGAAGGTGGGCCCTCGCCCCGGTCGCGCCCAAAGGTGACCGCCTGCCTGCACCTCTGGTTTCTGCAGCAGGTCGGTCAGGCTCAGCCCGAACAGGCTCAGGCCGCCGATGTGCAGCAAATCCCGCCGGCTCGGCTGATTACACAGCTTTTTTCGCGAGCCCAGGACGCGAAACATGGAGGGTCCTCCAAACGGCGTACCGGTTAGTCGCCAGTGGCTAGAATATTTGGTCACTGGCCACTAGCCACCAGCAACTGGCCACTTCTTCCTATCCAGCCACGGCCCGGAGACTTTTTCAAGCAATCCCCAGTGTACTCCCTTCCCAACCGCGAGGGTTCCTCCAAGTCGCTGCCCGGTGTGGCCTTGAACGCTTAGCGCTTAGCGACCTTCAGGCCAACAGCTTACCAGATGGTGGCCGCGTCCCCTCGCACGGCCCCGAGCGGGCACGCCCTCATCGGACAACCGGACGGCTCACAGCTCACGGCTATTTGGCTCGGACCTTAAGGCCACTGACGGCCGCACAGGCATTAGGGCCGCCTTCCACGCCACTGGTGCTGCGTAATTTAATGTGGATATCAAATTCGCGCCCAGACCTCAATTCCCCAGCCGGGATTGGCAGTGGCAACCAATCACCGTAGATGCCACCGGAATTTTTGAGATAGTCGTCGGTGCTCGTCTTCCAGCGAACCTTCTGACCGCGCGGGGCTACTTGCAAATCCACGTGCCCACCGAGATCTTTGGTATTGGCCGAGACGTTGATAGCAATGCTCAATTCCTTCAACTCCCGCGGGGCAGTGAGGCGCTGGAGCAAATGGGTGCTCGTCGGAAAGCCGCCAACCATCCCTACCCAAAAACTTGCGCCCCGATGACCCCCATGATCCTTGTGTGCTACTTCAAGGTGGCCGAAATGCTTCCACCGCGGCGTCGAAAAATCATCGTCATAGGAGAGGTCTCCGTAAATGTCCCAAACCAGGCTGGCGGCAACCGTCTCGGGCGGGGGCTTGTGCACGCACTTGACGGTCAAGCGGTCCAGGCGGTTGGCCGGGACATGGGCTACCTTGCCGTCGTTGCTCATGCGAACGCGCAGGAAGAAAGTGCGGCTGCCCTTGAGAAACTCCGCGCCGACACGGAGCGTAATCGGCTGGATCCGGTCGTTTCCTGCTTGTTCGGCCTTCAAAGGCCAATCTTGCTCATCGAGGGACACGGCAATCTCGTTGCGGCCGCGCGCAGCAGCGGCGGCGGCGCCCTCGAGTTGGACGGCAACTTTCTGCAGAGGGAAGTAAGATTCGAAACGGTACGTCAACGTGGCCTCTACCGGGCGGTCTGCGCGGGTCTTGGCCAAGAGGAAGCCCGGTTTTTGGGGCAGGCTGGTGAGCTTTAGATCCAGGAATCCCGTCACGTTGGCGTCCTCAATCCAACGGAAACCGGAGAAGTCCTCCTCGTAAACGCTGGGAGCATCGGCATCACCCCCGACGGGAATGGCACGGCTGCGGTGCGAGAAGTTGGCCGAAGTCAGTGGCAACTCGCCGGGCTTGACGGCGTGCATGTGCGCCCGCTTGGTCCGGACCCAATTGCGCAGGGCAACCATGTCCCTGGTGTCACTGCCCAGCCAACTCCCCACCGAACCATGAGGTCCCGCCACCGCAAACAGAGCCGTCGACACGTTGAATTCCATGCAGGTGCGAAATTGCACGTCCGTGTCGTGCATCAAGGCACTCGCGTTGGAATATTTGCCAGCCGCGTAGTCGCGCCAGGCGGGGTCGGCAGCCCAGACCACGCACACCACCGGTTTCCCCAACGCC
This sequence comes from uncultured Alcaligenaceae bacterium, assembly GCA_964518515.1. GTDB lineage: Bacteria > Planctomycetota > Planctomycetia > Gemmatales > Gemmataceae > CAZFGM01. The sequence goes on from CAZFGM010000285.1 coordinate 3,960, forward strand.
ACAAACTTCATCAGGTGCTTGCGGAAGCCAGGATAGCCCCAGAAATAAGCATCGAAAATCCAGCCGTCGGCTGTCAGTTGAGGGCTGGGTTCCATTGGATCCGACCACCACTGGAACACCGGAATCCGATAAGCACTGCGAATGTGCCGAGCCAGGGCATCCAGGATATCCTTTCGGGCAAGGATGTTTTCCTCTTCCAAACAGATGGCGGGGATCAACTCCGGAGAGGTGGGCACGCCTGGTTCAGGTTTCAACCAGGCATCGATCCGACGCTTGGCTTTTGCGCCTTCCCTCAGCCCGACGTGGATCATGTAGATGTCCTGCTTGTTGGAACGCCCTGCCTTGTGGTCAGCCCGCCGACTCTCCCACCACTGCTTCTTGTTGGGGAAGGAATCGGCCAGGATGAGTCTCTGCAACTGGTAGTCGAAATGGCTCGGCGGGCCTCCCGCGTAGACGCCCAATTGGGCATAGCCGTGATCGGGATAGGGTCGAACTTTGGTCTCCGCCCAAGCGTTCCAGCCCAGCACGAGGCAAACACATCCCAGCGCGAGGCCGATCAGAGCACTTCTAAGCACGGCAGTCTCCTTCCTATGTCAAAAAGCTTACGGGTTGACAAACTCTTGGATCAACACGGGTGATGCGTCTTCATCAACTCCTAAACAGGGGATTGGTCCAGAACATAGGCCCTCCTGTGATTCACGGGGGGTCAACTGCGTCCATTTAGCCCACCAATTCCCGGATCGGCTCTCCGTAAGGCAGGATGGGGAACGGCCGACCGGCCAAGTTGAGGAACTCGTGTCTTGTGTCAATGCCCAGGACATGGTAGATCGTGGCCAGCAGATCTTGCGGCCGCACGGGGCTCTGGACGGGGTGCTCGCCGTGGCGGTTGGTCGCACCAATCACCTGGCCCATGTGCAAGCCGCCGCCGTAAACCAGGGCACAACCCGCCGCACCCCAGTGGTCACGCCCGGGGACTCCTTGGTAGTAGCGCACCCAACAAGATTCCGACAAGTTCGACTCTCAACCCCCTTACTTGTCTTGCCGGACCCGTTCACTCCCGTGCCAGATTGGCCAGCGCTATAGTGCGGCCAGGCGCGGCATGACTGCTTCGCGGAGCAGAGTCATCGAGTGGAGCCAAGGCTCGCGCGGTTCCCACTCGTGGCCCATCGCCAACAGGACGCCGAAGCCGCCCACGTCCCGGTAAAGCTGCCGCAGCTTTTCGGCCACGTCCTCGGGACTGCCGACGATCCAGACGTTGTCGAGAAGATATTCCAGCGTGACCTCCGAGTCAGGCATGTTGGGATCAACCTTCGTCAAGCCCAGCATCTTGACCCTGGGCAACAGGCGCAGCAGGTATTCTCGGTAGTCCCGGCCCAGTACGCCTTGCAGGGCATGCTTTCTGGCCTCCTTGGTCGTATCGGCGACGAAGACCTCTCGTGCGATCCGCCATGCCGAGCGGTCGGGGACGCGTCCGGTTTTCGCGGCGCCCTCTTCCACCGCAACCCAGTGCGTTTTCAGGACTCGGGTTGGCACAATGTTGATGCTCATGGGAATCCAGCCGCGCTCGCCCGCCAGCACCAGGGTATCGGACTTCACCGTCACTCCGGCCACGCCGATGGGCGGATGGGGCTTTTGGTAGGGTTTGAAGTGGAAGCGCTGACCCATTTCGTCATCCGTCTTCGGAATCGTGAACCGCCAGTACTTGTGCTCGTAGAGTCCCGGCTCGGGATCCTGCCAAAGCTTGAGTACCAAATCCACGGCGTCTCGGGTCATGCCCCGCTGCTCGCCACTGCGCAGATCGAAGCCAAAGACTTCAAGATCGCCCGGAAATCCCCCGGAGCCAACACCCCAGCGAAAACGGCCGTGCGCCATGTGGTCCAGCTGGGCGATGCGGTGGGCGATCATGAAGGGATTGTGGTTGGGCATGCACGTGACGCCGGTCCCGAGCACAATGTTCTTCGTGAGCGGAATGGCTTGTGCGATCAGAAGGTCCGGCGCCGGCAAGTTCTCCCAGATCGAGGTGAAGTGCTCGCCGATCCAGGCCTCCGTATAGCCCAACTGGTCGAGAATGACGACCTGCTCCAGATCGCTGTCCAAGGCCCGCGTGGGATCGGCGCTGGGCGGATGCAACGGCATGGTGAAGAATCCGAGTTTCATGGTAAGCTCCATCGTGAATTACTTTGGTGCTCAGCTCAATTGACAACCTCCAGTGACAGGGATGGATAGGCCGGTCAGGTAGTCCGATTCAGAGGAAGCGAGGAATGCCGTGACGCTTGCGATGTCCGCCCCTTGAGCCACTCGTCCCAGCGGAGTCGCCGCGGCACGCTCTCGGAGCATCTGAAGCCGATACTCTTCGGGGGATACACCGACCGGGGCCAGCGCGGCCGCCATATAGCCGATCCGCTCCGTGTCCACCATTCCTGGACAGATGACGTTCACGTTGATTCGGTGGGGCGCCAGTTCCAGAGCCAGCGACTGAGCAAAGCCGATCAGGGCGAATTTGGAGGCGGAGTACGCGGCATAGCGGGCCGCGCCGCGCAGCCCCTTCGAAGAAGAGATGATGATGATCTTGCCCCCCTGGTTGCGCCGGATCATCTCCCGAGCGACCGCTCGGCTGCACAAGAACGTCCCCTTAACATTGACACGCTGGACCGTGTCCCAGGCCTCTTCCTCCAACTCGACCACAGGCACACGGTCCCGTCCCGGTCGGGCGCCTGCGTTGTTTACCAGGATGTCGATGCGCCCGAACCGCTCCAGCGTCCGGCCGACCATCCGCTCCACCTCACTGGCCTCGGAAACATCTGCCAGGATTCCCAGGGCTTGGCGCGCGAGGGCCTCGATTTCGCTAACAACGTCCGGGATCCCCCTCCACACCGACCGGTCACCGGTTTCATGGACCATGATGTCATTGACGACGACATCCGCTCCCTCCTGGGCGAGACGAACGGCGATGGCACGTCCGATACCGCGCTGGCTGCCCGCCCCTGTCACCAGAGCAACTTTCCCGTTGAGATCGTACATCGAGCGCGTCTCCAACAAACGATGACTCTCTGCCGCTACTGCGAACAGCAGGGCTGGTGGCGGGTCTGCTTCGCCAGGCTCAATTCGAGCCATCCCGGCGTGGGACTTCCGGCTTCCGGGTCCATGGGGCGAAGGCGTCGATGTCGCTGGCCACATCGACGACGGCTGGTTTGTCCGCGGCCAGTGCCTGCTCCAGTGCCCCGCGAATGTCCTCCGGGCGCTCCACGCGGATCCCGAAGCCACCCATGGTCCGGGCCAATTGCGCCAAATCCACGTCCCGGAAAACCCACATCTCGAACGGGTTGCCCGTGGGGTAGTTGGCGTAGGCGCGATCCACCCCGGGCCTGTCCTGATTGAGCGAATGGTTGTTGTTCACCACGGTCACGGTGTTGATCCGGCAGCGAACGGCGGTCTCCAATTCACTCAGGTGGTACCACATGCCGCCATCACCGGTAAAGCAGATCACTGGCCGCTGGGGGACGGCACACTTCGCTCCGAGGGACGCGGGAAACGCCCACCCCAACGAACCGGCACAGCGAAGGTAGTTCTGGCCCGGCTGGTTGAGGTCGATCATCGTACCGGTCCATCCGCCGGCGTGGCCCGTGTCTGAGACCAGCAAGGCGTCAGAGGGAAGAAACTCGGTCAACTCGTTACAGAGCCGCTCCGGGCGTATTGGTATGGCACTGGAATCGCGCATGGGCTGGTATTCCCGACGCCACTGGCTGACCAACTGTTGAGCGCGCTGGGTCCACTCGGACTTGGGGGTCAAAGCCCCTAGCACCTCGATCAAGCGCTTCAAGGTGACTTTGGCATCCCCAAGCAGTGGCACCTGCGCGGGGTAGCTCCGCCCGATTTCCGTGGGATCCAAATCGATCTGGATCACGGGCGTGCCCGGCTTCGGCGCCGTCCACATGTCGGTGACCTGGTCTCCTGTATGGCTTCCCACAAAGAGCACCAGGTCGGCCTCCCTGACGACTTGGTTGGCGCACCAGCGCGAGTAGGTACCGACGGCGCCGACCGCCAGTGGATGATTGGCGGCAATCACGTCCTTGGCGTTAAGGGATGTCGCCACAGGCATCGACAGCAATTCAGCCAGCCGGACAATCTCCGGGCCTGCCTGGGAGGCGACGGCGCCTCCGCCAGCGACCAGCACTGGGCGTTGGGCCTGGGCCAGAATCCGGGCAGCTTGTCGCACCCGCTCCCCTTCCGGCTCGGGCCGGAAAGCCGGGTAGTGCAGGAAAGCCTCATCCACGACCACGTCCAAGTCTGCCTCTTTCTCCGCTACTTCTTCCCCCTGAAGTCCCGCCAGGTCCAGGTGTACCGGTCCGGGCGCGCCGGTTGTTGCCGAGCGGAACGCCTGGCGCAGCTCAAACGGAAGCTGCTCGAGCGAGTCCACCAGCACGTTGTACTTGGTGACCGGCACGTAGAGCGGCCAGTGATCGATTTCCTGGTACGCGTGGCGGTTCCGCTGCAGCGGTCGCTGTCGGCCGGTAATGGCAATGACCGGCGAACAGGCCAGATAAGCGTCCTGCAACCCGGAGGCCAGATTGGCCGCCCCCACCGACTGGGACATCGCGATACCAGGGCGTCGGCACGCCCGCGCATACCCGTCCGCCATGTAGGCGGCCGCCTTCTCCGTATGGCACACCACGCGTCGGATGCCCACCCGCTCCATCTCCATCAGACCTTGCTTCAGAATGGCGGGCACCCAGAAGACCGTGGTCACTCCGTAGCCCTTCAACGTCTCGGCGATAAACCGGGAACCGGTCATCTTTGGCATCGCTAGCTCTCCTGGGGACTTAGTGGGGCGGGTCGGTTCATGGCGCCCGCCGGACCGTG
>CAZFGM010000286.1:0-8804 GCA_964518515.1 uncultured Alcaligenaceae bacterium
ACCCGGCCGGAAAACGATACCTGCCTGAAAGCCCTGATCGATTCGCAGGCCCCTGTCGTCACCCTCGTCGGCAAGACGTGGGACCTGCACGTCCGCGACGTGATCGGCGCCACCCTTGAGGAAAACCTGCGCATGATCGGCGATTCGGTGGCCTGGTGCAAGGACAAGGGCCGCGAAGTGCTGTACGATGCCGAGCATTTCTTCGACGGTTTAAAGCACAACGCCGAATATGCGGTGCAAACTTTGCAAGCGGCTCACGACGCCGGGGCCAGTGTCCTCATCCTGTGCGACACCAACGGCGGCACCCTGCCCGATGAGGTCGCCGCCGGCGTCGCCCGCATCCGCCAGGCCCTGCCGGGCGTGCCGCTCGGCATCCACTGCCACAACGATTGCGACGTGGCCGTGGCCAACACCCTGGCCGCCGTCGCCCAGGGCGCCACGCAGGTCCAGGGCACCATCAACGGCATCGGCGAACGCTGCGGCAACGTCGATCTCGTCAGCGTTATCGCCAACCTGGCTCTCAAAATGACCCCCCCATCCCCCCCTTCCCAAGGGGGGGAGAGGGGGGGTGGCTATGAAGTCCTGCGGCCCGGCAGCCTCGCCCAACTCACCGAAGTTTCGCGCTACGTCTATGAAATCGCCAACATGAATTTCCGCTCCAGCCAGCCGTTCGTCGGCATCAGTGCCTTCGCTCATAAAGGCGGCATGCACGCCCACGGCATCGCCCGCACCCCGCTCAGCTACGAGCACATCGATCCGGCCGCCGTCGGCAATGAGCGCCGCATCCTGCTCAGCGAGCTGTCCGGCCAGGCCAGCCTTCTCGCCAAGACCAAGAAGTATCCGCTGGCCGCGGACAAGGCCGTCATGAGCCGGATTCTCAACCAGGTCCAGGACCTGGAACATCAGGGCTACGAATTCGAGGCCGCCGAGGCCTCCTTCGATCTGCTCGTGCGCAAAGCGGTCGGCCAGTACCAGCCCAAGTTCGAGCGCCTGGCTTACCGGGTCAACGTCGAAACCGACGCCCAGGGCCAGCCCGTCACCGAGGCGACGGTGAAAGTCCGTGTCGCGGGCCAGGTGCAGCATACCGTCAGCGAAGGCGACGGTCCGGTGAACGCCCTGGACGGCGCTTTGCGGAAAGCGCTGCGGTCGTTCTATCCGCGCCTGGACGAGATGCACCTGGCCGACTACAAGGTACGCGTGGTCAACGCCCGCGCCGAAACCGCCGCCCGCGTCCGCGTGGTCATCGAATGGCGCGACCCCGACGCCGTCTGGGGCACCGTCGGCGTCAGCGAAAACATCATCGAGGCGAGCTGGCTGGCCCTGGTGGATAGCTTCGAATACAAGCTGTTCAAGGATGAAGGGCAGGAATAGGCTCCGTTAACTCCTGAGCCGACCTTGCCCTTTGCCTTTCCTCACAACGCGTCACTACCAAATGTGGTAGTTAGCGCGGCAGCAATGCGCCCGGCTGTGGAACTCGTCCCGAATGCATCGAGTATAGCAAAAAGGACACCGCGCAGGGCACTGGTCGGGGGCGACGGCAGCCGCGGCGGCACCTGGCACTAGCGCTACACCACCGAGGACAGCCCCGGCGCCGGCGGCAAGACTGCGCAAAAACTTACGCCGCCCGCAAGCACACTCGTGTTGTTTTCCGGCCATGACTCCTACCTCCATTCACGGTTTGATTGGTTGTTTCAGGGCACACCTTCCTAAACGGCTTGGCAACGAATTGTGACACGGCCAAATTCTTTCGAGGAGGCAAAAAAAAGCCTCCTATCCTTTGTTCAGGATAGGAGGCCGCTTGACCAGCCGAGAAATTCCTTACGGAATCACCTGGACTTTGCCGTTGTTGAACTCATTGGACTCCAGAATGGCGTTGAAGTAATCCGCCCGGGCGTAGAGGGTGCTGTGGGCCAGGGACATGGGGCCGAAATTGACCGACAGCCAAATGGCTTGACCCTTTTTCAGCGCCGGGATCTTGGCCCAGCGAACGCCCATCAACTTGCCGTTGCGGACATCCCAGACGCGCAGCCAGCTGGCCTTTTTCGCATCGGCCAGGCCGGAATTTTTCACCTGGACGCGCACGGTCGAACCGTAGCGCACCATGACCGGTATGCGATAATCCGGCCGGAACAGGCCACCCAGACCAGGAAACGGACCCGGAAATGGGGGGAAACCCGGTTGGGCTTGGGCCGAATTGGCCATGGCCAGGCCCAGAACCACCGCCACGCCGCACAACAGAATCTTACGCATTATTTTTCTCCTTCGCTGTATCCAGCGGGATGAATGACAATCAGGTCCCTGGCATGCCCATCATGCCAGCGAAACCCTTCACCCAATCAATCATTTTTTCCCGGTTTGGCGGACAGAGATGGACCCTGATAACGGTGGAATAATGTGAGCCTCATGGGGGGTCGTTTAGAAGTAGAACGGTCGGCCAGAACGACCCGTGGCCCTTCCCCGCGGTACGGAACCAACAAGACATTTTTCTCTTTGAAGTCATCGGCAGAACCGAGGAAAGCATCAGCTCCGAAGGGAAACTGTTCGAGGCCACCTTCGGCCCCTCGGAAAGTTTCCCGATGGGAGCGAAGGAGCGGCTTCACCTCATCCTGACGAGTCCCCGCGAACTGGAAACCGCGCTGGAGGAGGGTTGGCCGTTGGCGGTCGAAATTGTCAATGCCATTGCCGCCGGGAACTACCAAGTTCTGCACAAAGACAGGATCGGGCAACGGGTTTTGAACCTGAGGGAAGGGCAGAGCCGGAGGAGCCAACCCGCGAGTACCATCCAAAGCAAGTCCTTCCAGGAAACGGGGTTCCTGACGGGTGGGCTTGTCCGAAGAATGGCAGGTTCACCCGCAGGGGGAGGTTGCCCGTGGATGAGTCGATGGCCTGGCTGCTCCACCAGGCAAGGTCAGACCGGGACGCAGCTGAACTCCTGGCCGTACCCGCTTGCTCATCCGGCTGCCCCATGCCGCGGAGAACCGAGACATCCAGCAACATCTGCACGGCCTCCTGGACCAGAACACCCGCGCGGGAATAAGGGCCCTTGATTCTCTCGTCCCGCGGCGGCCCCCTTCGGGCACTAACGCACGCAGCGGAACACCGAGTATCCTTTCTTGGACGCGGAGGCTCATTGGACCTACCCCGCCAGCGAAGGCGTGTTTTCGCAAGTGGATATCCAGCGCTTTCGGGGTCTCGCCCATCGCATCCTTGACAATGCGGGCCGCCTCGTATCCGTCATTCGCCGCATGCCGAGGTGAAGGCCTTACAAATATTCATAGCCGATAAAAAACGTGATCCGCCCATCGGGCAGCCGGCGGATGTTGGTCAGGAACACTGGCAGGCCGCCGCCGAGTTGGCCGCGGCTGGAAGGCTGCGTGTAGGGGGTGAAGGCGTTGTTGGACGGGCTGGGGTACGGCACAGAGCCGAGAAAGACGCGCGGGCCGGCCGGGCCTTCCACGCCGTGCGATTCCTCGAGGATCGGTTTGTTCTGCACCACGCGCCAGATCAACAAGCCCTCGCCGGGCAGGTCGCTGTCGAAGCCCTTCTTCTTGCGGTTTTCCAGAAGGAAATACTCGCTGCCGTCCAACTTGACCAGGACCTTGAAGCATTCCTTGGGAGAATCCTCGACGGGGGCTAGGATGAGTTTCTGCTTGACGGTGGGATCGAGAACGGCGGGTTGTATCCAGCCGAGCTGTTCCTTGGACCAGGCGGAGAAGTGCTGGGGCCGGCCGTTGCCGATCTGGTTGGACATGGCGCACCAGGCGCCGACGCCCTCGGAGCCGGGCTGCTCGGGGCGGGCGTACAGATCGGGCAGGCCGAGCATGTGGCCGAACTCGTGGCAGGTGACGCTGATGTTGTTCATGCGTGCGCCGCCCTCGGGGCAGATGAAGTACGGCCAGCGTTTGCCCTGGTGGGTGAAGCTGGCGCGGTGCGGCCAGTACAGGCCGCCGCGGTTGGTCTGGAAGCGCTCGCCGGCATAGAGGAAGAAGATGCCGTCGAAGTTCTTCAGGGCGTCCTTGCCGTCGCGGGCCAGGAGCTTGTTCACCGCCTCGACCAACAGGGCGCTCTTGCCGCTGACGCCGGTGCCCTGGGAATACTCGGCCCGCTTCTTTCCTACCTGGATGAAGTCGAAAACCTTGCCTGCCACCTTCAAGGCGCCGAACGATTGCTCTTGATAGTAATCACTGAGGCTGCCGTAGACCTTCTTCCCGGTGACGCTGGCGCCCTTGTAGGTATTGCGGCTGAACAGGGCGTCTTGCCAGTTCTTGCAGGCGATCTTGGGATTGTGCTTGACGTCGGGATACTCGACACAGACGACGGCGAGGCGGTAGGCGTCCTTTTTCCAGATGGAAAGAAGGCGGTTATCCCAGCTTCCGGGTTGCTTGCCGAAACCGCCCTGATCGGCGCCGAGCTTCACCTTGAGGGCCTGTTGCTTGCCGTCGCGTTTCAAGGTCAAAAGGACGGTGTCGCCCGGTTTTTTCGTGAACAGCGTGTCGTTCAGGCTGCTGGGGCCGGTCAGGGGAGTGCCGTCCAATTTGAGGAGAACGTCCCCGGTCTTCATTCCGGCGGCCGCGGCGGGCGAGTTGGGGCTGACGGCCTTGACGGCAATCCCTTCGCCGTCGGGGGCCTCGCCGATCTGGACGCCGAGCACGGCCCGCCTGGTCCCCAGGGTCAGGGCCCGGCTGGTCGCCGCCAAAATGGCCGGCACTTCCAGATTTTTTTCCTGGCGGACAATCGCCAGCTTGACGTTTTCTCCGGGGGTGCGTGCCTGGAGAGCGCCGCGCAAATCTTCGGGGCTGGCCACGGCCTGGTCGCCGACTTTGAGCAGCACGTCGCCGGCTTGCAGGCCGGCCCGCGCCGCCGGCGACTCGGCCTCGACGTGAGCAATCCGCAGTTTGCCCTGCGCCTGGGGGATGACGTGAACGCCCAGATAACCTGGCAAGGCCGCCGCCGCCGGACCGGCCTTGCTGACGCGCGTCGTGACGGCGGTTTCCACCGTCTTGAATTCCGCCAGATCCGGAAGCGTCTTGCCGCCTGGCGGCTGGGCCAACCCGCCGGGAATAGCCACCAGCAGAAACACCAGGAAACAGCGATGTGGCAGCAGCGTGAGGGACATGAGGGGACTCCGTAAGGGCGAAAAGTGAATGGGCACATCCATTACTCAACAAACAATTGCCCGCGCTTTCAAGGATTTTCCGAGTAAAAAAACGAAACCGATCAGCCGGTGCATTTTGTGGGAATGGCCAAAACCAAAGCCAAACCAACGGAACGCCACGGAGGGCGTTCCCTACAACCTTTGCAAACCGTGTCGTGCACCCGGTTGCGCCCTACCCCAAAACACGGTTCTTTCATCAGAAGGCCGATTTCTTGATTTTCAGAAGCGATTGAAAATCAACCTTTGGACCCTATGATGACCGGAACTTTCTCTTCGAGGATGCCATGAAGGAATCCCCCATTCGCATCGGCGCCGTCAATTACCTCAATACCAAACCTCTCATCGAGGACCTGGAGGTACTGGCTCCGGAAGCGGAATTGGTGCTGGAGGTGCCAAGCCGGCTGGCTGACGGGCTGGCCGAGGGGCGGCTCGATGTTGCTCTGATTCCGGTGATCGAGTATTTCCGGGCCGGCACCTATTGCGTCGTGCCGGATATTGCCATCGCCAGCGATGGGCCGGTGCTGAGCGTGACCTTGTTCAGCCGCGTGCCGTGGAGGCAGATTCGTCGAATCGCTCTGGATGAAGGCTCGCGGACCAGCGCCGCCCTGGCCCAGATTCTGCTGCGCCGCCGCTATGGCGTGCAGCCGGAAATCCTGCCGTTGGCGCTGGATCAGCCGGCCGAAGCGGTGGACGCCGACGCGGTCCTCTTGATCGGCGACCGGGCCATGCGCGCCTGCCTGCCGGGCTTCGCCCACGCCTTCGACCTGGGGCAGGAATGGCACGACTGGAGCGGCCTGCCGTTCGTTTACGCAGTGTGGGCGGTGCGCGCGGGCGTGGACCTGGGCCCCGTGGCGGAAGCCTTGCTTGAGGCGAAACGTCGCGGCCTGGCCCAGATCGGCCCGATCGCCGCCCGCGAGGCGCCCGTGCTGGGATTAGACGCGGGGTTTTGCCGCCGCTATTTGCAAAGCATCATTCGCTTCGATTTTGGCCCGCGCGAACAGGCGGGGTTGCGGCGGTATTATGAATTGGCGTGCGAGATGGGATTGGCGCGGCCCGGGGGGACGGTCGAATTTTATCGGGCTCAGGAGATGGCGGAGCGGCCTTGATTTTGTGTTAGGGTGCCCGGTCTGGTGGTAAAATAAAATTGGTTCAAAGAATGGCGCGGCGGCAATCCTATACTCTGATCTATGCACGCGGGGTCACAAAACACCTAAAATTTATCGACGCCAAGTTCGACAGCCTGATCCGTGAAAAGATAAAGGAGCAGTTGGAATTCGAGCCGAACGTGGAAACGAAGAACCGCAAACCGCTGCGCCAGCCTGCCCCCTTTGGCGCGCATTGGGAGATTCGCTTTGGCCCGGACAACCGTTTTCGCGTCTTGTACGACATCGACGAAGGGCAACAGGCGGTGCAAATCTTGGCGGTCGGTGAAAAGGAAGGTAATCGCCTGATCGTGGCGGGAGAGGAGGTAGAATAATGAAAATGGCATCGGTGGCGGAAATCAAATTGCAGTTCGGCGCTTTCCTGAAGGCCAGTGAGAATGGTCCAGTAGTGGTCACGCGAAACGGCAAACCGGTGGCAATGCTCGTGGGCTTTCGGGATGAGGACGAAATGGAACGCCTGCTCATGGCATGTTCACCCCGCTTGCAGGCCATTTTGGCCGAATCACGGAGGCAAATTCGTGAAGGGGACGTCCTTGGCCATGAAGAGTTCTGGGCGGAGGTGAAAAAGTCCCGCGCTTCGAAGCAGAAACGTGTAAACAATGGCCGGTTCAAGAAACAGTGAGGTTGCCATGTGGTTCGCGGCCAATCTCCAGTTCGAGAGCGTTCACGATGGTCAGCCCAGCGACCACGACCTCTGGGAAGAGCGGCTCATCCTTGTACAAGCCGATTCCGAATCCCAGGCACGGACAAAAGCGGAGCTCTTCGGCAAGCAGGAGGAGCATGAATACGTTTCCGCAACCGGAGATCGTGTTCACTGGGTTTTTCGACGCATCGAGAAAGTCGCGCCAATCGACGCGCCCACGCTGGAAGATGGAACCGAGTTATTCTCCCGATTCCTCAAAGGCGCCGAGGTGCAAAGTATTCTTTCACTAATCCGGGATGAAAGCGCGGCGAGAGTGTTACCGTAGCCAAAGAGACCCGCGGCATTTGAGGAGGCTTTATGACAACGGAGCGCACCACATGCCTTTGACGAACACCGGCAACATCGCCCTTGCTGTCATTCCGCAGGCGAACGGCCGCTACCTCTGTAAGGCGACGCCTTTGTTCGATGGTCGAACGGGTCCGACCAGAAGTTTTCACGGTCAGACATCGAGCCATGCGATCGCGCTGGCCTTGGAAGACCTGGCCCGACAGTTTCGGATCGAAGCCGAGGCCGAACAAAACATCGCTTGGGACGAAGTGGAGCGTTCGCCGTCCGGAAAGGTGAGGGAAAAGCGCTTTCATGTGATTTTGCACTACGAAACGATTATCGATGAAGAGTCGAAATTCGAGGCAAGGAACGATATCCTGATGGGAAACACGGTCATCGAGAACGCCGAGACTTCGATAATTCAGGTTGACCCGATGTTGCCGATCAAGCCTTGGAAACGTCGGGGAAAAGTTTCGTGATAGTCAATCCGGAGAACGTGCCGTGAACCGGGAAAGGATAGAACGGATCGATGCGGGGTTCATCGCTGCGCTGCAAGGCGCTATCGTGTTTTTGAACTCGCCCTGGAGTATTCAGTCCCGCACCGCGGAGAGGGCTTTGTTGAAGGCGCTGTCCCGGAACGACAGGCGGAAAGTCAAACTGTACATCGTTGAGGATGGGGGCGCGGAATTAGGGATCGAGTTCTTCCAAGGCATGGCGTTTGGCGGCTACGGCGAGACATTCTGGGTCAGGAACGGCGTTATCGTCGGAAAAATGAGCAATTTCACGGAAAACGACAGTGAGAAACTGATTGAATTGACGAGAAGGATCGAACAATGATCTCCTCCATCCTCGATAAAGCCATCGCCGGCGAGCGCCTCAACTTCGCCGAAGGCGTGGCCCTGTTCGACTGCCGCGACCTGTCCGCCTTGGGCCGGGCCGCCGACGCCGTGTGCCACCGGCTGCATCCGGAGCCGTATCGCACCTACAACATCGACCGCAACATCAACTACACCAACGTCTGCGCCGCGGTCTGCGATTTCTGCGCCTTCTATCGTAAGAGCACCGACGCCGACGCTTACGTGCTGTCCCGCGAAACGCTGTACAAGAAGATCGAGGAAACCATCGCGCTCGGCGGCGATCAGGCGCTACTGCAAGGCGGCAACCATCCCAGCCTCAAGCTCGAATGGTATGAGGAGATGCTGCGCGATTTGAAGGCCCATTACCCCAAGTTCAACTTGCACGCCTTCAGCGCTCCGGAGATCTGGAACCTGCACAAGATCTGCAAGTTGCCTGTACGGGATGTGCTTCAGCGGCTCAAGGACGCCGGCATGGGCAGTTTGCCCGGCGGCGGCGGCGAAATCCTCGTCGATCGCGTTCGCCAGGCCATCACGGTCAACAAGTGCCTGACCGACGAGTGGCTCGACGTGCACCGCGCCTGGCACGAGCTGGGCGGCCGGTCCACCTGCACCATGATGTTCGGCCACGTCGAGACCCTGGCCGAACGCATCGAAACCCT
>CAZFGM010000287.1:0-8785 GCA_964518515.1 uncultured Alcaligenaceae bacterium
GTTGCAACCCACGGGCGCTAACGATCAAATAGGACCAGGGAATATGATCTTCCGGATCGAGTTCCAATGCCTTGTGCAACTCGTCCTCGGCCTGCCGTAAGCGCCCGTAAAAAACGGGCCAAGCGTTCTGCGCCACCGTGTCAGCAGTTCCCGACCCGCGCGCTTCCCAGGCCCACCAAATCGAATGAGCTCCGCGCATGAGCCACGGGATGGGGGAGGTCGGCATTTGCTTGGACCATTGCTCAAGCCAGTCCGGTCGCCCACTGTGTGTTCTTAAAACCTCCACGAGAAACTCCCGCTCATCGGGGTCTGCTGTCTCTTGAAGGGATTTCTGCACCGGACGCCAGTCTCTCTCTTCCAAGCATTTGCGCAGGTCCAATGCCTTCGTGTCACCGAGCATTGGGTCCAAGTGGGCCTTTGGAGCCGGCCTTGGCCCAAAACCTAGCATTCGGAGCAGCTTGTTAAAAAACGACATCACGTATTCTCTTTTCAAAGGTATCTATCCAGGCGGGCCAGTTCGTGAAGGACGGAAGCCTCAGCCCTCCCTCCCCTCGGCGGCGCCATTTCCTTCCGTGGACCTGCGAGTCAAGAAAAGCAGGGTGACGGCGACGATACCCAGGACAGCGCCGACGCCGGCGACGCCCAGGAAAATGTAAAAGTCGGTGCGGCGTCCGAGCCAGCGGTTGTGCAGATTGCGGCGCAATCCTCCAGCCGCCCTTGTTCAAACCCCAACCCGCAGCTCACCAAACGTTGCCTCATAGCTCCGCTCCAGGTTCAGCGGTAGCGCGAGGTCGGCTTCGAGCCACAGGGGTAAGGTCGGCAAGGGCGCGCCCAGGGCTAATGGCGTCACCCAGGTTTCCAGGCGGGCGGGTTCGTCGGGAGGCGTCGTTCGACAGGCCACGGCGTACAGGCCGTCTTGGCCGTTGGTTTCTGGAGGCAAGGCCAGCTGATCGAGCAAGGGGGTGTACAGGCTCTCCTTTCGTCCGGTGACTATGTCCACCACGATGACGGAAACCCCCGCCTGCAAGTAGGCCGCGCACTTGACGGCAAAATGGCGCCGCGCGGTCTGCCGGTCCTTGTTTCGCGGGCTGACTAGCTCAATGGCGGCTACCATTTCCAGGCCGCCCTCGCGCTGGACTTGCACCTCGAACACGTCGAGATGGTGGAAGTTCACGGCGACGGAGAGGGTTGGCGTCGGGGGCGCCCAGACGGCCGTGGCGACTCCGCCGCCATTCTCGGCCGGCTGCTGTCCCGCCTGTTCCAGCGTAGCCACGTCCGCTTCGACATCGACGCCCAGTTTCACGTTGGGTCGAGCGACATACGCCAGGGGCAAGGACTTGTTGAGTTGACGCACGATCTCGTTGGCCCAGGCGCTATGAAAGCTCTCCCAGGTGCAGAGGCCGCGGAGGGGCAGGTGAAAATGATCGCGCAGTGGCATAGTTCGTTCCTTTCACGGCAGACCTGGGTCGGTAACACCTTGATTCTAGCAGAACGAGGGGCGCGAGGGATGGTGATTTCGCTTGTCCGTTTTCTCCCCGTGCCTATTCCGTTAACCAAACCTCGTTTCCCAAGATCCCTTTTCCCTTCGCCTTCCCCCGCCTCAGGGTTAAAATACTTCTGGTTTCGTTCCGTTGCCCCAATCCCCGATTAGGGAAGCCCCCGCGCATGCCATCCCCCACCTGTGCATCGTTGAGCGATTGGCTGCGGGAGTCGCACCTGGTCGGCCCGGAGCAGGCCCAGGAGTTGCGCCGGTTGCAAGGGCAGGTGGGCGACCCTGGAGTTCTTCTCCAGGAGCTGGGCAAGCGCGGCTGGCTGACGGCCTTTCAGGTCGAGATGGTCGCGGCCGGCCTTGGGGACCAGCTCCTTCTCGGGCCTTACCGTCTCCTGGACGTGCTCGGTCAAGGAGCCATGGGCATCGTCTTCAAGGCCCGCCAGGCCCGGACCGGGCGCCTGGCCGCTCTCAAAATCATTCACAAGGAAAAGCTGGATAAGCCCAAGACCATCGAGCGCTTCCAGCGCGAAGCGGTGGCAGCCTCGCAGCTCAACCATCCGAACATCGTCCGCGCCTTCGACGCCGACCAGGTCAACCAGCGCTATTACCTGGCCATGGAACTGGTCGAGGGCATCGACCTGGCGCGGCTGGTCAAGCAATCCGGGCCGCTGCCGGTGGCGGCGGCGTGCGAGTACGTTCGCCAGGCGGCCCTGGGCTTGCAGCACGCTTGCGAGCGCGGCGTGGTCCATCGCGACGTCAAGCCGAGCAACCTGCTCTTGACCAAAACGGCCGAGGGCTCGGCCCTGGTGAAGATCCTCGACTTCGGCCTGGCCCGCTTCGAAAGCGAGAGCGACCACACCGGCCGGCTGACGCAGCTCGGCAACATCGTCGGCACCGTGGACTACATCGCGCCGGAACAGGCCGATAACGCCCGGACCGCCGACATCCGCGCCGACATTTATAGCCTGGGGTGCAGCCTGTATTTTCTGCTGGCCGCCCAACCCCCCTTTGGCGGACAGTCGGCGGTGGAAAAGCTGAGTGCCCGGATGATGGGCGAGCCGCCGCGGATTCGCCTGCTGCGTCCGGACGTGCCGGCGGCGCTGGAGGCGGTGCTGGTGAAGATGATGGCCCGCGCGCCGGGCCAGCGCTATCCGACGCCGGCGGAGACCGCCGCCGCCCTGGCGCCGTTTGCCCGCGGCGCGGTAGCGACCGCGGTGCCGGTCGCGTCGGTCATGGTGCCTTCCGCGGTGCCGGTGGCCAACGCGGCTGTACCCGCGGCAAAAACCGGCGCCACCTGGGACCTGGCCCCCGCGGAAGTGCGTGACGGCGGCTTGATCCTGGCGGCGAAACCGGCGGGCGGAAAAATCCACCCGCGAATCTGGATCGCCATGGGCGCCGGGGCTTTTGTCCTGCTTTTGCTCTTCGTGTTTTTACTGCGTCCCAGGCCTCCCGATACTAAGCCGGAAAAAAACCCGGCCGAGCCACCGCCTACCGGCAAAGCGAAGGACAAGCCGCCGCCGAGACCGATCGCGGCCGCGGCCGGCTACTTTGCCCGCACCATCAATCACCAGGCGGCCGTGCCCCTGCACTTGTTCAAGAACCACGCGCTTCTGGAAAACGGCAGGGAAATCGGCTCCTGGAATTTAACCGGCGACCGTTTGGAGCTTTCCCTCCCTGGGGGCAAAGTCGTGTTGACTCGGCAAAAACCCAACCTGTTCTCCGGAAAGAGCGCCGCCAACCAGGTCTGGGAGTTGCGCAAGATCACCACCGACTGGGTGCGGCTATTCAACGGCAAAGACCTGGCGGGGTGGCTTGTTCCCGACCAGGGCAAGACGAACTGGCGGATCGACCAGGGCGTCCTCATTTGCCAGGGGCCGGTCAGCCGGAACCACCTGGTCAGCGAGCGCGGCGACTACACCCACTTTCATTTACGCTTCCAGGCGCGCATTCAGCCGGGCGGATTGCACCGCCAGGTCGTGCGCGGCCAGTGCGACAGGGACGGCTTTCCCCGGGGTTACGCCACCCGCGCCAGCGACGTCCTGGGCCTGCCCGAAAAAACCGGCAGCCTGTTCCTGGTCCGTCCGCAAGACGGCGAACTCCTGGAACAGGGACTGCTCGCCAGCTCCCACACCGTGCCGGCCGGCGAATGGTTTACCCAGGAAGTGATCGCCGACGGCAACCGTATCGAAGTGCGCATCAACAACAAGAAAGTCGTCGATTACGTGGATGCAGGTAGCCTGTTCCCACACGGCCACATCATCTTGCTGGCCCCGCAACAGCAAGGCACCCGCATCGACTTCAAAAACATCGAGATTCGCGAGCTGACCCCGTGGATTCCCCTGTTCGACGGCAAGACCGCCGCCGCCTGGAAGCAACCGGAACGGGGAAGCTGGTCCATCACCGACGGCCTGCTGATCGGCGAAGCCGACAAGGGTATCCGGCACCTCGTCAGCGCCCGCGCTACCTGGGAAGATTTCCACCTGGTGCTGGAAGCCAAGGTCACCGGGGCCGAGAAGGGTGGCTCCCTGGCCGGCCTGTCTTTCCGGGCCAAGCTCGGCGATCATGCCTTGCCCGATGGCTACTGGTTGGCCCTCGGCAGCGCGCAAAAATTCCGCACCGGCACTCTGTTCAAGCTGAGCCAGAACGATGAATTCCCCGAGCCTTTTCGAGTGGTGCAGAAGTTCGTGCACGCGCGGGAGGCCTGGTTTCGCCTGGAACTGCTGACCCAGGGCCCGATTGTGAAGGCTTTTTGCAACGGCCAAACCCTGTTCCAGTTCGAAGACCGCGAAGCCTTAGCTTCACGCGGCCATGTTATCCTGTCCGTTCGCGGCGCCGGCGGTTCACCGGTGACGCTGGCGATTCGCCGCCTGGAGATTCGGGAATTGCCGTGAACTGGCGAGCGGCCGGTGTCAACCGGCCGGTTAACACCGGCCGCTCGCCAGTTCCGGACAACCCTTTGTTAGACGTTAAATCACCTTCTCCCGCAAAATCCGCCCGCCCTGGTCTATCACCGCTTTGGCAATTTCATCGGCCAGCTCCTTGACCCGGTTCTTGACGCGGTTCACGCCGATGATGCCCGTCCACCACGGCGAGTTGCGCGTGATGACGATTTCCACGGCGGCTTCCCGGCCGAGGGCCACTTCCACCTTGAAATTGCAGTAAGCGATGAAAGCCCCGAGGAAGATGCTCAGAGGGAAATTGCCCTTTTCGGCTTGAAATTCCCAGTCACCGGTGCGCGTGACGGAGAATCCCAACTCGCGGGCGATATCGCGCGCCGTCGCCAGCGCGGTCTTGGCATCCAGATCGGTGACGATGAGGTGGCCAGCCATATTACCTCCCGACCTTGGCTTCACAGTCGCGCATGTAGCGGATACTTTCGCGGGCGATCGTTTCCGGATCGGGCGAGTAGTCGAAGACTTCCACGGACACCCAGCCCTGGTAGCCGCTGTCTTTCAGGGCCTGGAAGATGGGGACGAAGTCGGTTTGGCCGAAGCCGGGGCCGCGCCGGTTGACGTCGTTGGCGTGGAAATGGCCGGCCCGCCTGCCGTGACGCCGAATTAGCTCCAGAGTCGGCCCTTCGTCGGTGCTCATCGCTTTCACGTCCAGGTGCAAGACGAAATTCGGGTGATCGAGGCGGCG
Source organism: uncultured Alcaligenaceae bacterium (assembly GCA_964518515.1). Taxonomy (GTDB): domain Bacteria; phylum Planctomycetota; class Planctomycetia; order Gemmatales; family Gemmataceae; genus CAZFGM01. The sequence continues at coordinate 5,132 of CAZFGM010000287.1, forward strand.
GAGGATGGCATTGGCCTCGGCGATGGTGTTGATGAAGTCGGCTTCCGGCGGCGACAGCGGCTCCAGGCACAACTGGATGCCCGCGTCGGCGATTCCCGGTGCGGCCCGGCGAAACGTATCGACCGCGAAATCGGCCGCCTGGTCGCGCGTGGCCCCGGCGGGAATTCGCCGTTGGGCGGGCGAGCCGAACACCAGTAGGGTGCCGCCCAGGTCGCGGCAGCAGCGGGCCAGCTCCACCAGGTATTCGGCCGTTTGTTGCCGCACCTTGGCATCGGCGGCCGTGAGATGCAAGCCCTCCGTCTTGGCCAACAGCCAGTGCAGGCCGATGATTTCGAGGCCGCAATCCTCGGCCTGCCGGCGAAGTGTCTGGCGCTGGGCCGGCGTGACGTCGGTGATGCGCGGCGCCAGCGTGAACGGCGCCAGCTCCAGACCTTGGTAGCCCAGCGCGGCCACCGTGCGGCACACCCGCGCGTGGTCCCAGTTTTCGAACGTCTCGTTGCAGATGGCGTAACGCATGGCTCCTCTCCCCAACGTGGTATCGGATTCCAAGGCTCTCTTCTTTCAAGCCAAGAGCCGCCTCATGATTCTAGTCCGGCCGCGGCCCTTGCTGTTGGAACTGGCCCTGGTAGCCCCGGTCGGGAGTGCCATGGACCTCCTCGAAGATTAGCTGGCAGACACGCATGTCCGCATGTAATTCAATGGGCAAGGGTCCTTCCGCCGAAGCTTCGCCAAAGCCCGCATGGATAGTTGGAGCGGTAACGTGAATTCCGAGGCCGAGCCGGGCAAGGCTGCTCTTGCCTTCGACGCGGGCGGCCAAGCGCGACTCGTTTGGGATACGAATGCACTCGAGCGTTCAGCCGAGGATGAACTGATTCGGTTCGAGGTTGTAGCCAGCGGTGGGAATAACGATTTCCTCGGTGAACTGCTGAGCAATCTGCGAAAAATCAAAGTCCGGATGGGCCGGCCGGAAACGGTAGTGCACTCCCATCGGCGGATTGTCCGGAGGCGGCTTCCAGCGCCGCAGCACCGGGGCGAGACGAAGATCGACAGCGGTCCAGGACCAGGCCTCGGCCATGGGCTCCGGAGAGATCTTGCACAAGCCGCGCTTCAAGGCGATGCGGATTTCACGATCGGACAGGATCATGCAGGCACTCGCTCGCGATACAAAATATTCTCTTTCGGAACGAACAAACGGCGAGCGCCCGAATCGGCTTCGAGAGGAAGTTCGATCAAAACCGAGTTGGTGGGCGGATGCTCATAGATGAAGCCGACGGGGAGGTAAGTCCGGCCCCCATGCTGCCGCAAATACGAATCCTCAATGCGAAGAAATTCCTTGCGGCCGTGTATATTCGTAACCGCTACCGTCCGTTCCGTCGCCCGCAACCCCGGCTTTACCTCACAAAGAACTGCAATTTCCATGGCAACAGCTCCCCCATCAGAAATTGAAGCGGAACAAGTTCCTGATTCAAGCAATAAGCGGTTTCATGCTGTTCGTCAAGGGAGCCCAGGGGCCGCACAAGGCTTTTGGTCCCGGGACTATTCACCTATGCCCCCCCTCGATTTTGGCGGCTCCACTTGTTACATTGTTGGAAAGCACACAAAATCTTATCCATGAATCGACTAATGAAATTACATCCTGCTTTGGTTATCTTTACCCTGGCCGCCCTGGCCGCCCCGTGTCCGGCCCAACCTCCAGGCAAAATCGATTTCGCCCACGACATCGCCCCCCTGATCAAGGCCCGCTGTGGCGAGTGTCACACCAACGGCAAGTATAAAGGATCGCTGTCCCTGGATACACGGGAGGACCTCCTGAAGTCCAAGGCGGTCGTGCCCGGAAAAAGCGCCGGCAGCGAGCTGATGAAGCGCATCACCAACAAGGACCCCGAGGTGCGCATGCCGCAAAAAGGGAAGGCCCTGAACGCCAAGGAAGTGGCCATGTTCAAGGCCTGGATCGATCAGGGACTGGCGTGGGAAGCGGGCTTCACGTTCAAGATCAGCGCCTATGCGGCCCCACTGAAACTACGCCGGCCCGCTCTGCCGGCGGCCAAGCCGGGCCGGGAACATCCGATCGATCGCATCCTCGATCCGTACTTCATCCGCCTCAAGATACCTCGGCCTCTGCCGGCGGATGACGTGACTTTCCTGCGCCGCATTTACCTCGACCTGATCGGCCTGTTGCCGACGCCGGAGGAAGTCGAGGGTTTCGTCAGTGATCCGGCTCTGGACAAACGCACGAAGGTAGCCGATCGCCTGCTGGCCGACCGCCGGGCGTACGCCGAGCACTGGCTAACCTTCTGGAACGACCTGTTGCGCAACGACTACGCCGGCACTGGTTACATCGACGGCGGCCGCAAGCAGATTTCCGCCTGGCTGTACCGCGCGCTTCTGGACAACAAGCCATACGACCAGTTCACCCTCGAGCTGATCAACCCCACCGCCGAGTCGGAGGGCTTCATCCTGGGCATCAAGTGGCGCGGCAACGTCAACGCCAGCCAGGTCCGCGAAGTCCAGTTCGCCCAGAACGTCTCGCAGGTGTTTTTCGGCATGAACCTGAAGTGCGCCTCGTGCCACGACAGTTTCATCGATGCGTGGAAGCTGGACGATTCCTACAGCCTGGCCGCGGTCGTCGCCGACAAACCGTTGGAGATTCACCGCTGCGACAAGCCGACCGGCAAGTTCGCGTCGCCGCGTTTCATGTGGCCCGAGCTGGGGACCATCGATCCGAAACTGCCGCGGGCGAAACGGCTGGAACAGCTGGCCCGCCTGGTCACGCATGCGGATAACGGCCGTTTCCCGCGCACCATCGCCAACCGGCTGTGGCAGCGGCTTTTCGGCCGCGGCCTTGTGCACCCCGTGGACGCCATGGACCGCCGGCCGTGGCATGAAGATTTGCTGGATTATCTCGCGGCTTACCTGGTGGACCACGGTTATGATCTGAACAAGCTTCTCGGTCACATCGTCACCGCGCGGGCTTACCAGGCGCAAACCGCCATTCAAGGGAAAGAAGCCCGCGCCGGTGCCTATGTCTTCGGCGGCCCGGAAGTGAAGCGCATGACGGCCGAGCAGTTCCTGGACGGCGTCTGGCAAATCACCGGCACGGCCCCGTCCAAGGCGGTGGCGCCGGTAAACTTGCCGGCTTTCCCCGGGTCCACGCCTCCGGCCCGCCAATTCGTGCGGGCCGCCCTCGTCAATGCCGACCCGCTCATGCGCTCCCTCGGCCGGCCGAATCGCGAGCAGGTGGTCACGACCCGCGGCGACGTTCTGACCACGCTGCAAGCCCTCGACCTGGCCAACGGGCAAATCCTCGCCGACCATTTGACGCGCGGCGCCAACCATTTATTGAAATCCCATGCCCGCTTGTCCCAGGACCAGCTCATCGAGCAGGTTTATCGCCAAGCTCTGTGCCGCCGACCGAACAGGGAGGAACTGGCCACCGCCCGGCAGATTCTCGGAACGCCCACCACCGCGGAAGGGCTGGCCGATTTGCTGTGGTGCATCATAATGTTGCCGGAGTTTCAGTTGATTCGGTAAGTTTTTTTGGAATGACAATGCGTGGCCGCAAGGGAGAAGTGGCCTACGATTGGAGACTGTAGCAAATTATTCGGGAAGGGGGCTTTGTTGTGGTTCTGTTTTCAGCCCCGTTCACGGGGCTTG
>CAZFGM010000288.1:0-8766 GCA_964518515.1 uncultured Alcaligenaceae bacterium
GGTTGTAGATTTCCGTGGCGGTGATCTTTTGCAGGCTGCCGAACAGGGCGTTGCTACCGGCGTCCGTGCCGGTCAGGAAAACGCCGAGCCAGCCGAGCAGGGCGGCGAAGAACGGGTATAGCAGGCCGGTCTTGGCGAAGGCGTAGCCCAGCGTGGCGTCCATGCCGGCATAGCGGGTGACGTAGCTCAGGCCGAGCATGAAGGCGATGGTCGGAATGGGGATCTTCATCTGGAAACAGGTTCGGATCAAAACCCGTTTGATTTGCGACCCGTTCATGCGCAGAAGAGCCATCGAGACCAGGACGGCGAAAAACACCGCCGTGCCGGGGGCGGTCAGCCAGGCGAAGTTGAACAGGGCGCCTTCCGGTTTTTCTTCTTTGCCTTCCTCCAACAGTGCGCGATCGCGAAGTACTTGCTTGTGCAACCCCGGTATGGCCAGCTGGTAATTGGTGGTCAGGCCCGTCCCAGGCACCTCGACCCGGCCCGATCCGGGAGTGACCGGAACTTCGGCCCGGCTTAACAGCTTTTTCTTGAACTGAGCGAGATCCGCCGCCGGTAGGATGTTGTCGAGCTCCTCCAAGAAAGGCTCTTTGGTGACGAAAACTTGATCTTTCAGAGTGCTCAAAGGAGCCAAGACCTTGTCCGGAACGCCGTCGGCCTTCAATTTTTCCAGGGCTGTGTCGGTGACCTTGAACCAGGCTTGTCCTTCCTGCTGGCGTACCAGCCCGGTAAGCATCAGGAAGACGGACATCAGGGCGAACGGCGTCCAGGCCAGGGCGATTTTGCCCGCGGTCAAGGGCGACTCGCTTTTGGCGGGGGTCGGCTCTGGCGGCCCCACCAGGGCGGCGGCTCCGGCGGCATGCGGATCTTTGGGGGCATCCGGTGAAAAGGTGTCAGGACCCTTTTCCGTCGCTTTCTCAGTTTTGGCGGAAAAGGGTCCTGACACCTTTTCACCAGACGGCGTCGCTTCAGCCTGATCATACCGAAACTCGGTTCGCGGCTTCCAGAAACGCAGGAAGATCGCCGTGAGCACCAGCGAGAATATCCCGCCGCCGATGTCCGTCATGGGATACAGAACCAACCCGGGCACGTGATCGTGCATGGTCGCGCACAGATACTGGAAAGTGGCGAACGAGCCGCCCGACACCGCCAGGGCGGGCCAGATTTCCCACGTCTGCTTCCAGGTACACATGCACTTGACCATCCACAGCGGAATGAGCACCGACAGGAAAGGGAGCTGGTGGCCGGCCATGGTGCTGAGCTTTTCGGTCTGCAGGTCGGTGACGCCGTTGAGAACGATGAGGGGGGTACCGAGTCCGCCGTAGGCCACCGGCGAGGTGTTGGCGATCAGGCACAGGACGGCGGCCAGGAAGGGATTGAAGCCGAGGCCGACCATGATGGCCCCGCAGATGGCCACCGGCGTGCCGCCGCCCGCCGCCCCTTCGAGAAACGCCCCGAAGGAAAAGCCGATCAGCACCGCCTGGATGCGGGCGTCGCCGGACAACTCCGCCACCGAGCGGCGGATGTTGGTGAATTGGCCGGTCTCGACGGTGATGTTGTACAGCAGCATGGCGTTGAAGATGGTCCAGCCGACGGGCAAGAGGCCGAAGCCGGCGCCGTGGACGAAGGACCAAACGGCCATGTCGGCGGGCATGCCGTAAATGGCGATGGCGACGACGATGGCCGTCACCGCGCCGGCGGCGCCCGCCTTGGGGGCCAGCCAGCGCCGCGGCACCAACAGCCAGAATAGCACCAGCACCGGCAGCGCCGCCAAAAGCGTGGACCAGAAGGGCGACCAGAAGATGTGGTCTTTGAGCGGATCCAGGTGTTGCCTGAAAGCCTCGTCCATGCCGTGGCTCCAAAGGTGGGTGTAGAACTTGGGCCGATTGTAGACGGCCAAGGCCAGGATGCAAGTACGATGTTCCGTGGGGGGCGGTTTCTTTTCCGCCCCACGAGGTCGGGTTTCGGTTTTGGTTGCGGCTTCGCGCGGTTTGCTGATAATCTCAGTCAATCATGAGTATCGCTGACGAGCCGCCGTTGCGGGATTTTCCCGACCGGGCCATGCGCCAGGGCCTGTTGCATCCCGAACATCTGCGGGATCTGTTGCGTATGGTCGTTCCGGACCTGGCCGACGGATTCGATTATTCGCGGCGTCGGCTGTTGGACCGGGAATTCCCGCTGGACGACTGGCGGCGGCGCGAAGCGGATTTGCCCTTTGAAATCCCCTTCCGCGTTGGCGACCAGGATCTGTGGACCCTGGTCGTGGTGCTGATTGAACACCAGAGCGATCCGGATCGCTTGATGCCGTTGCGGCTTTTGTACTTTGCCGTGCTGTATTGGGACAAACAGTGGCGCGCGTGGGAAAAGCAAGCCGGGCCCCGGCCGCCGTTGCGTCTACGGCCGGTCCTGCCGGTGGTGCTGTATACGGGAATGCGGCCCTGGAGCAGCGGGCACTGGTTGGCGGATTTGTTGGATGAGCCCAAAGGTTTTCATGTTTTCGCGCCGTCCTGGCAGCCGGTCCTGTGGAACCTGGCCGACCAGGCGCCGAACGATCTCCTGGGTTCCGCCAGTGAATGGCTGAAAACGCTGGCGGTCCTGCGGGCCGCCGACCAGGACCCGGCAGACTTTCTGGCGGTGTATCGCGCGGCGGTGCACGGCATTGCCGCCTTGGCGGGACAAAATGCTATTCGCTGGCATGACCTGATGCGGATATTATTAACCTGGGCACTCTGGCGTCGTCCCGAGCCGGAGCGGCTGTCGTTGGTGGAGGAAGCCAAGGCCAGCCAGAAAGAGATTCTGTGGCAACGGGAGGTGGAAAACATGAGCAATCAAATCAGTGGCACCATTGCCGACCTCGCCCTGGCCAAAGGGCGTGCAGAAGGTGAAGCCAAAGGAAAAGCTGAAGGAAAAGCTGAAGGAAAAGCTGAAGGAAAATTACAAGCGTCTCGAGAAAACCTAAGGGCTTTGCTGGAAGAACGTTTTGGTGAATTGCCCGAGAATCTTAGCCAGCGCATCGAAAAAGTCACCGACCTGGAACAGTTACAAAAGGCTATTCGCCAAGTATTGAAATTACAGGCCCTTGATGATTTACACCTGTAAGGGCGCTTTCTCCCTGGACCTGTTGTACGTTCCCTGTCACCCTTTCCGCCTTTATGCATGGTAAGAGGTCCGGGAGCCGCCAAACACTCTTTCACCGCTTTTCCCTCCGCATCTTCATAAACCTGTTTTACCATTTGAACCGAATTTTTCCGCGGATGAACGCTTTGGCGAAGCAAGTGTTTTATCAAAGAACGGATAACTGAAAAAACTGGTTTTTTCGGAAAACTCCGAATCTTCGATACGCGCATTCTGACCTGGAGGTCGGAATCCAACCCTTGAGGAGGACCTGGGAAAGGAAGCCCTGCCATGCGACGAAAACCAACGACGAACTGGAGGTTTTTGCTGTCCGTGGGCTTGGCCCTCGGTTTGAGTCCCAAGGCGCCGGCCCAGGCCCCGCCCGATGACGACTTGAAAGCCCGCATCGAGCGCCTGGAAAAACAAAACCAGGAGCTTTTGGAGGCCTTGAAACGACTGCAAACCGTCCCTACGAGCCCGATCACCGGGTTCCACCAGCCCAGCAATGCCCTGCCGGCGGCCGAACAAGGTGGGCTGGGCAAAGAGGACGTGAAAAAAATCGTCGGCGACTATTTGAAAGGTCAGGAGGAGAAAAAGAAAGCCGCCGATGCTGCCCTCAAACAAAAAGAGGAAGAGGAGGGCTACAAGGTCGGCACGAACCTGAAGATGAATGTCCGTTGGAACAACGGGCTCTTTTTCGAAACGCCCAACAAAGATTTCGTCGCGCACTTCGGCATGCGCTTCCAGAATGACGCGGTTTATTTCACCCAAGACCCGAAAACCAAGCTAGGCGGCCAGCCGGGCAGCTTGCAGGACGGGGACTTCTTCCGCCGCGTGCGAATCCAGACCGACGGCGTGTTCTGGGAAGTGTTCGAGTGGAACCTCGAAGCCGCCCTGGAAACGGCCAACACCGGCGTGGTGGGCCTTGACGAATTCTGGGTGGGCATTACCCAGCTGCCCATCTTCGGAACGTTTCGCTTCGGGCATAATAAGGTGCCGCAAGGCCTCGAAGGCGACCAGGTTTCCAGCAGCAAAGCGATGACCTTCCTGGAAAGGGCCTCTTACTGCGACGCCTTTTACAACAATTTCGCCACCGGTCTGTGGGCCAGCAACAACTACCTGGATGAGCGCGTGACCTGGTCGGCCATGTGGTACCGGACCGACCGGGGCACCAATTTAACGGGCGACAGTTTCGCCGACGGCGAATTTGGCTATACCGGCCGGGCAACCTGCTTGCCGTATTACGAGCATGACGGCCGTTGCCTGGTCCATCTAGGCGGCTCGGCCACCTGGCGCAAGTCGCAAAATCCCCCGCCTGGCCTGGTGGGCCCCGGCGTCGTGCAATTCCGGGCACGCACGCAAATTCGCGATTTCAACGGCGAATTCGGCACCGCCCCCAATCCGGGCAATTCCAATCGCTGGGTCGATACCGGCGCCATTATCGCGGATTCCGCCACGGTGTACGCCAGCGAGTTCCTGTGGATCCACGGGCCGTTTTCCGTGCAAGCGGAATACGGCTGGGCGTTCGCCAACGATGCCTTCGTCGGCGGCAAAAGCCAGGGCGACCTCGGCTTTCACGGCGGTTACGTCCAACTTTCCTATTTCCTCACCGGGGAAAACCGGACCTACGACAAGCGCTTCGGCAAGCTGGGGACCCAATACATCGCCCGTGCCAATACGCCGTTCTGGTTCGTGCGCGATGAAGACCGCCGTTGGTCGTTGGGCCGCGGCGCCTGGGAAATCGCTGCCCGCTATTCCCACCTGGACCTGAACAGCGGCCTGGTCCAGGGCGGTCAATTTGATGGCCTGGAATTTGGCGTGAACTGGCACCTGAATAACAACTTGAAAGTCCAGTTCGATTACTTGCACCAGAACCGCTATGACCTCAAAGCCGGCCAGTTTCCCGGAACCATGGACGGCTTTGGCATCCGGACCCAGTTTTTCTTCTAGCGGTTTGCCCGACTTTGGCCCAGACAATGTTCCCGTTGGTTCGGGCCATCGCCAAACCTTGGAAATAGCGTTTTTTGAAGGTAACCTCTGGAGACAAGGACCATGAAAAGATATTGTATTGGACTTGTGCTGGCCGGCTTCCTGGGAACTCTCGCCGCCCAGGAACCGAATAACTCCGGAAAACCCCTGCCGGCAACCCCCGTTGCCACCGGCGGCCCCCAGGTAAATGTGCCCGCGGGACCCGTTCTCTTGCCTGCCGGGCAATGCTGCCTGCCCACCCGAACCGTGTGCTGCCCGGAACCGGCCACCAAGATCATCATCAAACCGGTTTACAGTGCGATAAGAGAACCGATTTGTGTTCCCAAATGTCCGCTGATTCCCCACCGGGGCTGTTGTGAGAATTGCCCTGATTACCGGCCCTACCATCGCGGTTACCTGGTGAAACGGCTGGCCATCACGGAATGCGATACTTACAAGGGTGTGCCCCATAGTATCCCCGACTGCTGGTCCGGCCGGGTTTCTGGGTGTCTTCACCCGGCGGGACCCTCCGAGCCGATTCCGGCTCCGCAAATTGAGGTGCCCGGAAAGAACTGAATGTGACCAGCATGGCCGTGGAGTAACTCCTCCCCTTGGGGCAGTGGGCTTCCCACTTCCCTTTTTTGTGCGCCGAGCAGACGAAGGAAAAGTTCTTTCCATTCTTGCGGTCCCAGGTCGCGTATGATGCCGCGGTCGTCCATGTCCGCGCCCAGGATCACCTGCAACCACAGGCCCAGGAGGTCGCTCTGGTCCAGATGCGGCGCGGGCAAGGGCCGCCGGTGGATTCGCTGATCGGAAGTGACGGTGAGCAAAGTCCGGCCGTCAGGAGTAACAGCGAAAGCCAGCACCTCGGCCGCCTGAGAGACCGGTGGTCCGAGCAGCTTGCCGGTGCGGGGATCCACCCTCGTGGGCCATCAAAACCAGGTCTGGTCGGTGGCCATCAGTCCGGACGGCAAAACCGCTCTGACCGCCAGTTCCGACGCCAGTGGGCGACTCTGGGATTTGCCCAGCGGCAAGTCCCTGGGCCCTCCCCTCCGTCATGAGGAACCATCCTGCTGACGACCACCGGTCATCCGGAGGTGCTCCTGAAGGAACCGCGGCATGCCCGGCTGTGGGAAACCGGCCAACGGCTGGTCGGCGAGCCGCTTTTGTTAAAGTCCCATGTGCCGGGAGGGGTTTTCAGCGCGGATGGCCGGTTCCTGGCCTTAGTTAGGCACCGCCCCACGGGCCGTGCGGCTACCTTGGCGATGTTCGGATGGTCCATGAGGGCGAGCGCTTGCCGTTCGGACTCGAAGCGTGCGACGATTTGCCCGGAGTCCATGCCTTGCTTGATGATCTTGAGCGCGACCAGGCGGCGGACCGGCTCTTGCTGTTCGGCCAAGAAGACGACGCCCATGCCCCCCTCGCCGAGTTGCTGGAGCAGCTTGTATGGACCGACGCGTGCCTGGCCCTTCGCTGCCGCCGCGCTCTTCCGGACGTGGAGGATCGTCGATGGTGGGCCCCATGGCCGCAGCCGGCTTTTCGAGGAAGCTGTCGGGCGTGGCGTGTGCCTGAAGCATGGCTTCGACCTGTCGGCGGAGAGAATCGTCGGAGCTGCACGCTTGCGCAACGAAGGCCGCCCGTTCGTCAAGCGATGACAGATCGAGGGCTTTCAGGAAGATGTCTTTCGGTCGATTCGGCGATTCTGCCATGACTTTCTCCAACGAGCGGCAAGGTTTCGTTGCGACGTCCTCATGGCGTCGGCGGGCCGCCGGGTTTTTGCAGTTTCTTTTGCCACTCCGCCGCATCCTTTGGACGTCCCCACGCCTCGTAGAGGCGCACCAGACGCTCCCGGAATTCGCGTCGCACCTTCGCGTAGTTGCCCTTGTCATTCGGGTCGGGCGGACTGAGCTTCAGCCGCCCTTTCTCCGCGGCGAGCAGCAGTTCCTCGGCCTCGGTGAATTTCCGCTGGCCGGCCAGCGCTTCGCCCAGCCGGCTCTGGGTCCGGTAGTGCTCCCATTTGCCCGGCTGTTTCTTCGCGCGGATCGCCAGGCACTCGCGCAGGAATGGCTCTGCCTGGGCAAACTTTTTCTGTTCCAACAAGGCCCGTCCCAGGCGGCCAATCACGTCGGCGACTGCCACTCGATCGGGGCCGAGGTGGTGGCGGTAGGCCTGGGCCACGTTGCGCAACAGGACTTCAGCTTCCTGCCAGCGTCCCTGGTCCTGATAGATCCAGGCCAGGAAGTCTCTTGCGGTGGCCGCGTCCCACTCCTGATACCCGCCGGGATTCCGCTCGCGCCCTGCGATCGCCTCCTTGAGCATGGCCTCCGCTTCGTTCACCCGGCCCCGGTCGTAAAGCACCATGCCCAGCGTGTGCCGGTACTGTTGGGTGATGGTATCGTCTTCCCCGAGATGGCGCCGCGCGCGGTCGAGGCCGTCGCTCGCCAACGCTTCCGCCAGGTCGAGCTTGGCCCTGTCCCGGTAAGTATCTGCCAGAATGTAGCTGACATTCAGGGTGTGGGCATTGTTCGGGCCGTACTCATGAAGGTAGATCTCGCGGGCACGTTCGAAGTAACGTTCCGCCTGCTCATGATCCCGCAGGCACGAGTACGCATTACCCACCATAAGACGCACCCGGGCTTCGGCCAATGGCTGCTGGCCGAATCGGGCATCAATCCGCGGCGCCGCCCGGTCGAGCGCCTTGCGAAGATCCGTTTCGTCCCTCTTCAAAGGCGCGAAAATCAGGTCGTCAAGAAAACCGAAAGCCGCGTCGCCAGCATCACGTTCAGCACGGGCCTGCCGTCCGGCCTGTTCGGCGCGCACTGCTTGCCAGACGCTGATGGTCGTCCCCGCGATCAAGAGCACCATGAAGATGGCCACGCTCACGAGGAGCCGCTTGTTCCGCCGCGTGAACCTTCGCAGCAGGTACCAGCGCGACGGCGGACACGCTTCCACGAGTTGATCGGTCAGGTAGCGCTCGATGTCTTTCGCCAGGCCGTTGGCGGTCTCGTAACGGCGATTGCGGTCTTTGTCCAATGCCTTCATCACGATCCAGTCCAGTTCGCCGCGTACCTCCTTCGCCAACTGGGCTGGCTGCAGCTTGCGCTGGGCGGACAGCGACTCCAGGTTGTCCTTCGATTCGCTCAAACGCGTGCTCGGCTTGGGCGGCTCCTCTTCGCGGATCAGACGCAGCACCTCCGCGAGCGCGGCGTCCTTGAGCCGCTTGCGGCTTAACGGGGGACTGCCCGTCAACAGCTCGTACAGGAGGACGCCCAGACTGTAGATGTCGGACCGCGTATCGACGTCGAGGGCGTTGAACTCGGCCTGCTCGGGGCTCATGTATTCGAGCGTGCCGACGATGCCGCCGAAGCCGGTGAACAAGGTCCGTTCGGTGAGCTGCTGGCCCATCGCCTTGGCGACGCCGAAGTCGATCACCTTGGGCACCGGCTTGCCGTCGTAACAGGCGATCAGCACGTTGGAGGGTTTCAGGTCGCGGTGGACCACACCCTTCTGATGGGCGTGCTGGACGGCCTGGCAGACGGGGATCATCAAAGCGAGCCGTTGGCGCGGCGTGAGCCGGTTGTCGTCGCAGTATTTCGTGATGGCGATCCCCTTGACCAGCTCCATGACAAAGCAGCAATTCCCGGTCTATGGTTTTCCTTGCGTATTCCCCTGATTTTTGGTCTT
>CAZFGM010000289.1:0-8731 GCA_964518515.1 uncultured Alcaligenaceae bacterium
TCATGGCCACCAGCATGGCCGACGTCATGGAAACCTGCCAGCGCGGCATGATGGATTACACCTTCCTCGGCGGCGCCCAGATCGACGTCTTCGGCAACCTCAACTCCACCATGATCGGCTCCGATTACGCCAAGCCGAAGGTCCGTTTCCCAGGCAGCGGCGGCGCCAACGACCTCGCCTCCCTGTGCTGGCGCATCCTGGTCGTCACCAATCACGACCGCCGGCGTTTTGTCGAAAAGCTCGATTTTATGACCAGCCCCGGCTACCTGACCGGACCCGGCGCTCGCGAAGCGGCCGGCCTGCCGCCCGGCACCGGGCCCTACCGCGTCATCACCGACCTGGCCGTTCTGGGCTATCACGACCAGACCAAGCGCATGGAAGTGATCAGCCTGCATCCGGGCATCGCGCTGGACCAGGTGCGGCAAAACACCGGCTTCGAAATCGGCGTCCGCGAACCGCTGGCCACCACGAACCCTCCGACCGATCACGAGCTGCAAATCCTACGCGCGGAAGTCGATCCGCATCGCTACATCATCGGCCGCGCGGGGTAATGTCCCCAAGGGTTGCGTATGGTTAATTCGCTCGGCGGTTTCGCGTGGGCAGCATCCTATACCCCGAACGCGAAACCGCCGAGCGAGCTTTTACTACGCAATCCCTAGGACTCCTACCCGAACCTATGGCCAAAAAATCGCGTCCTACTAGGAAATCCTTGTCCACGGACCCGGATACTGACAAAGGATGGACGCATGGCCGAGACCCCGCGTTTCTACCTGACTACCGCCATCGATTATCCCAACAGCCGGCCGCACATCGGCACCGCCTTCGAGAAGATCGGCGCCGACGTGCAGGCCCGCTATCGACGCCAGCAAGGCTACGCCGTCCATTTCCTCATGGGTAACGACGAGAACACCATCAAGGTGGCCAAGCGCGCTGCTGAACTTAATCAGGACCCCAAGACTTACTGCGACGACATGGCCCGCCAGTTCCAGGAGGTGTGGCGCGCCCTGGACATCAGCTTCGACGATTTCATCCAGACGAGCGAGCCGCGCCATCACGAGGGCTGCCGCAAGTTTATCCAGAAGGTGTTCGACAACGGCTACATCTACAAGGGGAGCTACGACGGACTGTATTGCGAGGGCTGCGAAGCGTTCAAAACGGAAAAGGAAATCAAGGAAGCGGGCGGCGTCTGTCCCGATCACAAAGTGGCGCCGGCCCACCGCACGGAGCCGTGCTACTATTTCGCGCTGTCGCGGTTTCAGGACAAGCTGCTCAAATTTTACGACGAGAACCCGAATTTCATCCAGCCGGAAAGCCGCCGCAACGAGATTCTGGCCCTGGTGCAGTCCGAGCTGCGCGACGTCAACATCACCCGCATCGGCCAGCCCTGGGGCATCCGCGTTCCCTTTGATGAGGCGTTCACGATTTACGTGTGGTTCGACGCCCTGCTCAACTACATCACCGCCATTGGTTACGGCTCGGACGAGAAGCGTTTCCAGACATGGTGGCCGGCGGACATGCACTTCATCGGCAAGGACATCACACGGTTTCACTGCGCCCTGTGGCCGGCGATGCTGCTCGCCGCCGATCTGGAGCCGCCGCAGCAAGTGTTCGGCCACGGTTTCGTTTACAAGAAGAGCGACGAGACCGGCGCCCGCGAGAAATTCAGCAAGACGCTCGGCAACGTCGTCGACCCGATGGAGATCATCACCACCTTCAGCTCCGAGGCGTTTCGCTACTATTTCCTGCGCGAATGTCCGTTCCCGTGCGACGGCGATTTCACCTGGCAGCGCTTCGCCGACGTGTACAACGCCGACCTGGCCAATAACCTCGGCAACCTCTACAGCCGCGTGGTCACGCTCATCACCAAGAATTACTGCGGCCACCTGGAAGGAACCTCCGGCGTCGAGCCGGGCGAAATCTACGATCAGGTGGACACGGAGACCACCGTGCAGCAGGTTCAGGCCCACATCGAGGCCTGCCAGTACAACCAGGCCCTAGAACGCATCTGGCGGCAAATCCTCGATCCGGCCAACCGCCACGCCGATAAGAAGGAGCCGTGGAAGCTGGTGAAGGCCGACCCGGATGCCGCCAAGCAGGTGCTCTACGACCTGACCGAGGTGCTCCGCTGCGTGGCCATCCTGCTCAAGCCGTTCGTGCCGCGCTCCGCCGAGACCATCTACCGCGGCTTCAACTTCAAACAGAAGTGGGAGCAGGTGCGCTTCGAGGACGTGTGGGTGCATCCCGGCCAGCCGGACGATTTGCGGGTGCTGGCCGAGTTGCCCGGCGGCAAGGTCAAGCCGCTGTTTCCGCGGATCGGGTAGCCGCTTGCGGTTTCGCGCTCGCAGGTTTGACCCGAAACGCGAAGCCGCAAGCGGAACCAAAATGCCGCTGGCGATTTCGAGCTGGTGCCTTGCCTGGCGAACGCTAATCCGCAAGCGACGGTCTCTAGGAATTAGCTTTTTTGTTCCGCCTCTTTGATTTGGCAACTTTGGCGCGGGTCGGGGCGGGAGGGTCGCAAAACTCGACGCGTAGATTTTTCCCAAGAGCAAGGGCGATTCGTTTCAGCATTGCCAAGGAGTGCCCCTCGTAATCCGCATCCTCGATCCGTGAAACAACCGATTGGTGCGTGTCGATTATTTTGGCCAATTGCTTTTGCGTTAGACGGGCTTCCTTTCGGAGTTCGTAAACTTTCATGGCAATATCCGCATTGAAAAACTCATTTTCCACAGCCGTAGCCAGATCGGGATTGGCTGCGATCTTGGCGAGGATGACATCGGCAAAGTTTTTGGTGCGTGCCATTTTAAACCTCCCATTCTGCGGTGAACCTATCGGGGTCACGCTCAACGAGTTTTTTGCGCTTGAGCGCTTCGTCGATTTCGGCATCTGGGACCTTGTTCTCTTTTGTGATTCCGTGCGACAAACAAACAATGTTTGATCCACAGAAGAAGTACATAATTCGGTAATTAACGGTTCCACGCCAAGGGTCTTCGTAGTTCGTATCCCAACTGTGAAAGAATCCTACGCTTTTTCCGGGACCGTGCCCGGAAGAAGTGGCCCCTTTCAGGGCAGATGAAAAAATGCCAATTGCCAATTACCAATTACCAATTGCCAATTTTTGGAAGTGATTCAACCAGGTTTTTCCATGGCACCAGGTTTTTCCAATTGGCAATTGGTAATTGGCATTTGGCAATTTTTGATTATCAGTTTGCGACAACTTTTTGTCGCAAAAACGGCCCGAAGGGCCTAATTCGTTGAATACACTTGGCATAGGCCCGAGGTTCGCGCTCTTCGAGGTCTTCAAGCCAAGCCTCCAACGATACGGTCCCGGAAGCAGTGCGAAAGACCAGGATTGTTGTTTGCGGCATTCTCCCACCTTTCCCCTCATATCATAACCATGTGCGTCCGTCAAGGAAATATCACAAAAAAGCGATTTTAACCTTGACTGCGAACGCGAAGCTGCAAGCGGCGGTCTCAGCCCCGGCCGCGCCAGCAGAAATACACCGGAATGCCCGTCAGCACGATGATAAAACTCGGCCAGCTATACACAGGTTTGATGACCAGGAGGGCCAGCATGATGATCGCGCACAGCGCCACGTATAGCGCGGGAATCACCGGGTAGCCAAAGGCCCGGTAGGGCCGGGGCGCGTCGGGCAGTTTGCGCCGCAGGATGAACAGGCCGCTCACCGTCAGGACGTAAAAGAACAGCGCCGCCCAGATGACGTAGGTCAGCAGGTCGTCGTAACTGCCCGAGAAGATCAGCACCACGGACCAGAGCCCTTGCAGCACGAGCCCCACCGCGGGAACCCCGCGCGGGTTCAACTGGCCCACCGAGCGGAAGAAAAGCCGGTCCCGCGCCATGGCGTAGTATAGCCGTGCCCCCATCAGGATCATGCCGTTGACGCAGCCGAATGTCGAGATCATGATGGCGATGGCCATGAACTGGACGCCGAAGCTGGGCGAGGCGCGCTCCAGGACAGCGGTGCCGACGCGCTCGTCGCGGGCATAGGCGATCCCGCGGTCGAACGTGGCGGCCTTCTTGAGCAGCGCCTTCTTCTCATCCACGACCGCATCGGCCGCTTCACGCTGCTCCGCCCGGCGCAGGGCGGCGGCGCGGCGGTCCAGTGCCCGGACTTGAGCGTCCAGGGCGGGGTCGCCGCGTAGGGGCAGCGCCGCCAGATAGGCCAGGTTCGCCAGCAGGTACAACACGATCACCAGCCCCGTCCCCAGGGCCAGACTCAGCGGCAAGTTGCGCCGCGGGTTTTTCGTCTCCCCGGCCGTGAACGTGACGTTGTTCCACGCGTCGGCCGAGAACAGCGACCCGACCATAGCGCCGCTCAGGACCAGGATAACGGCGACTGCCTCCACGGGCACGATCTGGAACGCCTGGCCGTATTGACCCGTCTCGCGGATGCCCCCCCACAGGTCCGACAGGTTGCGCGCGATCGCCTCGTGCTCGACTGCGACCGTCAGACCCAGGGCGATCAGCGCGATCAGGCCACAGGTCTTCGCGACCGTGAAGATGTTCTGCACCCACTTGCCCGAATCGACCCCGCGGCAGTTCAGGAAGGTCAGCAAGAGGACCACGGCGACGCCGACGAGATGCCCCGCGGTGATCGTGAACTCCTCGCGCTCGAAGAACACCAGGGGGTCGTCCATCCACGGCACCGACAGGGCCACGCGGATGTCCAGGCCCTTGACCTCGTACAAGACGTTGTCCGTTCCCGTTCCCAGCACCGGAACCAGGACGCCGAGGAACTTGGCGAACGCCACGGCGACGGCGGCAATCGAGCCGGTTTGAATGACCAGAAAGCAGGTCCAGCCGTACAGGAAGCCCCAAAGGTGGCTGTAGGACTCGCGCAGGTAGACGTACTGGCCGCCGGCGTTGGGCATCATGGCGGCCAGCTCGGCGTAGCTGAGGGCGCCGATGATGGTCATGACTCCGGTCAACACCCAGACCAGAAGCAGCCAGCCGCAGGAACCAACGTCGCGGGCAATTTCCGCCGAGACGATGAAGATGCCCGAGCCGATCATGGTGCCGGCCACGAGCATGGTGGCGTCGAACAGCCCCAGGCGTTGCTGAAAGCCGGCCGGCGCCGGTTCGCCGGTCGAGGGCCCTTCATGAGGAGTCGGCGTGCTCATTGCGGTTTGGCTCCGTCCAGGGGCATGCCGGCGGGGGAGATGCCGTGGCTGCTGATTTCGCCGCGGAGTTCCTTGCCGAGATGGCTATGGTGGCGGCTGTACAAGAAATAAATTAACAGGCCGATGATCAGCCAGGTGAACAGGCGGACCCAGTTCTCCCAGCCGAGGTAAATCATCATGGTCAGGCAGAGGATAATGCCGCCCGGGGCCACCAGCCACAGAGCCGGCGATTTGAAGGGACGAGGCTGGTCTGGATGCGTGTAGCGCATGATCCAGACGGCGGCGCACACCACGACAAAGGCGAACAGGGTGCCGATGCTCACCATGTGGCCCAGAACTTCCAGGGGAAAGAGGGACGAAGTGAGTGCGGCGAACACGCCGGTGATAATGGTGCCCTTGTAAGGCGTGCGGAAGCGTGGATGGACCGCGCCGAAGATTTTTTCCGGCAGCAGACCGTCGCGGGCCATGGCCAGAAGCACGCGCGGCTGGCTGAGCAACATGACCAGCAGCACGCTGGTGATGCCTGTCAAAGCCCCAATGGTGATGATGACGGCCGCCGCCTGTAATTCGTAGTAGGCGAAGGCATTGGCAATGGGCGCGTTCAATTGCAGTTCCGGAAACGGCACCATGCCGGTGATCACCGCGGTCACGGCGATGTACAAGACGGTACAGATCGCCAGCGAGCTGAGGATGCCGATGGGCACGTCGCGGCTGGGGTTCTTGGCTTCCTCGGCATGGGTCGAGACAGAATCGAAGCCGATGTAGGCAAAAAAGATGACCCCCGCGGCCCCCAGCACGCCGGTCCAGCCGTACGGCAAGAAAGGGGACCAGTTGGCGGCGTCCACATAGGCCATACCGGCCAAAATGACGAACAAAACCGCCGCCACCTTGACCAGCACCATGATGGCGTTGAACCCGGCACTCTCGCGAATGCCGACGACCAGGACAATGGTAATGAAGGTGACAATCAGAATGGCGACCAGATTAAAGGTCAGGTGGATGCCGCCGAACTGGAGCGGCGTTTCCTCATAGGCCTGGTATCCGTCTTCATTGTCTCCCAGAATGGTCTTGACATTCTTTTTTTGGCCGTTGAGTTTATCTTGCGGATGCGTTTGAGCATCAAACTGTAAACCGCTCTGCAGGGCTTTTTGCACCCGCTTTATGGCGCTTTCCGCGCTGCTGCCGAACAAGCCCTCGACTTTCGCCAGGGAGCCTTTGGTAAAAGTGACCCGCACTTCTTCCTGAATCCGGTGCTTGTCCACCGGCAAGGGCATTTCTTTTTCGTTTTCATTGTCGTCAATCTGAATGTAGACGGCCGAGGCCACTTGCAAGTTTTTGGCCGCCAGGTAATCGCTATGCTGTTCGGCGGCTGAAAAGGGATCCATGGATAACCACAAGGGAATCGTGACCAGGGCCTTGCCTCCTTCCCCCTTAAAAAGCCCGAGGAATTTCAGGAAGTAGTTGGACCAGCCGTTGGCCACCGTGGCCGACCCCATGGCGTATTCCAGAACCAGGTCCCAGCCGATAATCCAGGCCATGAGCTCGCCGAGAGTTGTGTAGGCATAGGTGTAAGCGCTGCCCGCCACCGGCGCCATGGAGGCGAACTCCGCGTAGCACAGGGCGGCGAAGGCACAGGCCAGGCCGGCAAACACGTAGGACAGGATCAACCCCGGGCCGGCATAGTTGCGGGCCGCCAGCCCCGTAAGGACGAAAATGCCCGTCCCGATAATGGCGCCGATGCCGAGGGCCGACAGGGTAACCGGGCCCAGGATGCGCCGCAGCCGGTGTTCGCCCGCCATTTCGTCCAGAAGGACCTGCAACGATTTCTTGGCAAACAGCTGATTGGCCATTATCACTCCCTTGGGAAACGGCTCTGCAAAAGATTCGCCCAGCGCGAAACGACAAGTTGCTGCTGCGGATTCTATCGACGCCAAACCGCCGAGCGAGCGGTATTCACGCAGCCGGACGGACAAGCAGATTCTATTTGCTCTCCACGATCAACGTCACTGGCCCGTCGTTGACCAGGTCCACCTGCATTATGGCCCCGAACTTTCCCGTCGCCGTCGGGATGCCCAGAGCCTTGACCGCGTTCACGAACGCCTCGTACAGCGGGATGGCGATCTCCGGCGGGGCGGCGTCGATGAAGCTCGGCCGCTTGCCTTTCTGGCAATCACCGTACAGCGTGAACTGGCTGACGACCAGGACGCCGCCGTTTACCTCGGTCAGGTCGCGATTCATTTTGCCGTCGGCGTCGTTGAAAATGCGCAGGCCGGCCACCTTCTCGGCCAGCCAGCGCGCCTGCCCCGCGGTGTCGGTGTGGGTCACGCCGACGAGGACCAGGAGGCCCGGCCCGATTTCGCCGACCGCCTCGCCCTCCACGACCACGCGAGCACGGCTGACTCGCTGCACGACGGCACGCATCGACGGCTCCAATTCTCCCTTGTCGATTTTGCAACACTATAACGTCCCAGGGGAAATTCCACAATGAAAGGTCACGAAAAGCCGGGAAAGCCAGCCAAGCCTAGTGTTCCGTTAATCTTCGAATGACGGGTCCGAAAACGTGGGATGACTCGTAGCCGCAGGCTTCAGCCTGCGATGTGGCGGGCGGTTCAACGCAGGCTAAAGCCTGCGGCTACAAACCACCCGTCAATCGAAGTTTAATGGGACACAAGTGGACTTTAGCCGGCCGACCAAAAAGTTATGAGTTATCCTCAGCGAAGAGAATTGGCAATGGGCCCTGTCCATTCTCGGCGCTCTCACTCTCCCACGCTCTCCCCTCCACTTTCCCCGTGTCCGTCCGTTGACAATGGGCACGGACAATGGTAACGTCAAGAAAAGAGAATCGTCAAAAACCCAAGTATTTATGGCGCAGGAACTCACCACCAGCCGCGAAGCCGAGATTCTGGAAGAGTGCCAGAAAGTCCTCGGCTACACATTTCGCCAAGCCGATTTACTTCGCGCCGCCCTGACCCACACCTCCGGGGCGGACACCCGGCTGGCATCCAACGAGCGCCTCGAGTTCCTGGGCGACGCCATCTTGGGGCTGGTCACCTGCGAACAGCTCTTCCACCGCTTTCCCGATTACCAGGAAGGCGATTTGACCAAGGTCAAATCGGTGGTGGTCAGCCGGCGGACGTGTGCCCGCATCAGCCGCCTTCTCAACCTCGGCGATTTCCTGTTTATGGGCAAGGGGATGCACTTGCACACGGTCGTGCCGGCCAGCCTGCTGGCCGACGTGTTCGAATCGCTGGTGGCGGCCATCTATCTCGACGGCGGCCTGGAGCCGGCCCGCGGCTTCATCCTCAAGCACATCAGCCCGGAGATCGAGGAAGTGGCCGAGGGCGCCCACGGCGGCAATTACAAGTCGCTCCTGCAACAGGTCGCCCAGCGCGAGTTCAACGCCACCCCCCTGTATCATTTGCTGGATGAGAAAGGGCCCGACCACAGCAAGTGCTTCAAGATCGCCGCCGGCATCGGCCGCCATCGCTACCCCGCCGCCTGGGGCCGCAACAAGAAAGAAGCCGAACAGAAAGCCGCCATGAACGCCCTGGCCGAGATTAACGGCGAGCCGATTCCCTTTGACACCGATTAA
>CAZFGM010000290.1:0-8721 GCA_964518515.1 uncultured Alcaligenaceae bacterium
CTTGTTTGATGCCGCCGTCGGATATATCCACCCAGGTGGAGTTCGGGTTTTTCAGGAGTTTTTCACCTTTCTTGGCAACGACGAATTGGTTTTCCGTATCCACCGGAACCAGGCGCCGGCTGTTGGCCCACACCGGCCCAAGCAAGGTCGGCCAGATAAAACCGAGGACCGCGACCGACAGGCAGACGACCCCGCCCGCGGCCGGCATCAGCCGGCCCGGACGCTCCTCCGCCTTCAACAAGCCGATCACGCCGAGGGGAATTCCTAACAGGCATAAAGGAAAAGTCGCCCAGGTCAAAATTTCAACCGAGGCACTGGCCAGGCCGATGCCGCCGCAAAACAATGCCAAGACGCCCCAGGGATTCACCAAGGCGGTTCGCAAGGAAGGAACCGTTTCGGTCGCCGGGTCCGCCCCCTCCGATAAGGAACCGGTAACGGCCCCCAGCTCAATTGCCCCGATTGGTTTGGTTCGGGGTACCGATTCGGACCGGAGAGGATGAAACGGAGATGGCCCCGCCGCCGTTGGTTCGTCTTCCGGCGCCGCCGTGAACTGATTTTCACACCGCGGACAGGTGATGCTGTCGCCCAGCGCGGCATCCGAGAATTTGATGTGCACATGGCAGATGGGACACCGGGCCAAGAAAGTTCCGGATTTCGGCGAACCCGATGGCCCAAGGTCATTGCTGGCTGGTTTGGCGGCCACGTTGGGAGGCGACAGGGGTGGATTTTCCCCTGGAAAAGCCGCTGGACCCGCAAGGGGTGGATTTGCCTCCGGAAAGGCCGCTGTTGCGGATAAAAGGAATTCGGCGCAGTCGCTTTCGGCCAGGGGTTCCAAAGCCTCCGGGTTTTTGCGCAGGTGAAACCCTACCAAAGCGGGGTCGGACTCCTTCGGTACCACCTCCTCGGCAAGACATCGAGGGCAATGGATCGCCAAGCCGGCCTTGCGGGTACCAATGGTCAGAGGCTGAAAACAGTGCGAACAGCGAAATCGAATCGGCATGGGCCCCTCCACGGCCAGCCATAACCTAACCTCCTCTTTCTCGGCTCCCGGATTTCGCTTTTATTCTAAGGGCCGGGAAAGAGGGATCAAGAAAAAACTCCTTCCGCCGCTTTCTGGACTTTCTTCCATTCCTCCCGGGCGCGGGCGTGGCGGGCGATCAGGTCGGCCAGCTCGTCCAGATCGCGAATGCCGGCCAGGGGCGCGGCCTTCACAAAGGGGAAGATGGAAGCGGACTTGACTCTGTCGCTGGCCGCTTGGCGCGGCGCCGTGGTTATTGGCCCGGGAATCAGGCGGAGGCAATCTCGCTGAGGTGGCGCAGCTCCGGCGGTTGAAAGGCCAGCACGATGTCCGCGCGCGGCAAGCCCGCTTTTACCAGGGCATTGGCGATGCCTTCCTCGGTCCAATCCTCCTCCACCCAGATCTTGCCGCAGCGCAGGCGAACGTGAAGAATCGTGGTGCGAATGCGCCGGTGATCGGACCAGCCCACGCTCAGAAGCAGATACTGGTCGCGGTCGGGGTCAAAAACACACTGGGTTTCTATGCCGGCCGAGGGAGAGCCATTGAACAGGGCTGCCAATTCCTCCAGGTGTTTCTTGACCAGGTCCCGGTAGCGATTCAATTTATCCATTGTTGAACCTCCTCCCACAGGGCGGCATCGTGGGCGTCGTGGAACCTGATCCCGTCGATAAGAATGTCCTTCCTATCCCGGACCAGGCGGTCCTTGCCCGGTCCGCCGATGAGCAGGTCATGACCCTTGCCGCCCACCAAGAAATCATCCCCCGCGCCGCCCATGAGGACGTCGTCACCACCGCCGCCTTTCAGGCGATCGTTGCCGGCGTCGCCGTAAAGCCAGGCCGGCAAGGTGATGGCGCCGGCCACCTGAATGTCGTCATTGCCCGCCTGGCCGTAGGCGATCAACCGCCCCGTCGGAGCGAACACGCCTTGCAGGGCGCCATTGATCTTGACTTTGACGGCGCCCTTCGCGGCGGCTTCGAAAAGAATCTTGTCGTCTCCCGTCGTACCACCCACGACCAGGCTTTTTTTGCCGGGATAAAGCGGATCATCTTGCAGGGCAACCGCGCTAATGGCGACAGCTTGGCTGACGGGGTTGCTGACAAGGTTATCTTGGTCCTTGGCTGTGACCATCACGACGTAGTTTCCCGTGGTCGTGAAGATATGGTCCAGCGTCAGGGAACCGCCGCCGGCGACGGTTTGGTCCACGATGCCGTCGCCGTCCCAGTCGATGGCATAGGTGAAGCCCGCAGCCTGATCGCCCGGCGAGACATCGTGAGCCGAAAACGTGAACGGGCGCGGCTGCCCGCGCACGCCGCCGGCCGGCCCGCTGAGGGAAACGGTGGGCGCGACGTTCGCCTAGCCTATGGCGTTGTTCCTGATTGGTCAATGCTGGCGCGTCCGGTCCGTGATGGCTTTCTCCGCCCGCTGAAAAGTGCTATAAATAAAAGAAAGGCATTTCCCCCAGAAGGAAGAAAATATGAATGAAAATAATCAACTAGATTGGTGGACTTTGCACGTGCGCAAGGCCCGCGGAGAAACTCTCAATGATTTGGAGCAAAGGCATTACGATGCCGCCCTGGCTCGACAAGACCAAGAGGGCCCTATCAATGGTCTGGACACCTTGAAAAAACTCCGCGGCGACGCCCTCATCTTGGCCAAGGAAAACGACCAACTCCGAGAAAAACTGGCAAGCCTGGAAAAAGAAATTCAAACCGTCGAAGCAGGCCTCAGTCTACAAACGAGACACCTTCTTGGCGTTGGTGAGTAAGCACCATGGCGCACCCAAAACATGAACAAGTACGTCAACGCTTCCAATTCTGTTGCGGGTATTGCGGAATTCGCGAAACCGATGCCGGCGGAGAGTTGACGGTCGATCATTACCGGCCAGTGACCGCCGGCGGGGATGACAGCGAGGAAAACTTAATTTACGCTTGCTTTCGCTGTAACACCTATAAAGGGGATTTCTGGCCCACCTCCACAGATTTGCACCACGGAAGACGTCTCCTGCATCCTGTTCTGGACAACCTGTCAGAACACATTCGCCTTAACCCATCAACTGGCCTGCTTGAGCCCTTGACGGAAACAGGTCGTTTTCACATTTTTCTGTTACGGTTGAACCGGCCGCCCTTGGTGGAATACCGCTTGCGCCGCCGCTTGGCTGAGCTGTTGACCCAGACGAATCAACTTCTCCGCCAAGAAAATCAGGTCCTTCGCTTTCGTCTGGCCAATCTGGAAAACTACCTGCAACAGCTCAAATCCCGACAAATGACCGAGGAGGGCCATAAACTAGAGCCGCCTGCCTAAAAAGGAGAGTCTGGCTAGCCCGACGTGTTGCCCCCGACGTGTTGCCCCGGGCCCCGGACACGTCAGGTTGACGCCGCGACGCTCGCCAGCATCATTCCGCCGCCTTCTGGACTTTCTTCCATTCCTCGCGGGCGCGGGCGTGGCGGGCGATCAGCGCGCCAGCGCAAGATTGGAAAGGACCGTTGGGCCGTGGTGCCGGCGGGCGATGATGTGTTCTACCTGAAAAGGCGTGATGAACGCGTAGGCTTCGGGAAGCCGGCAATACTCGCAGCAAAGATCGGCGCGACGACGAACAGCCTGGCGCAGGCCCGCGTCCATCAGGATTTCCTGGTCTTTTTGAGCAAGCGCCGGGCCTTCGATTGCAGGATGGTGATCAAGTCGCCGGTGCGCACGTAGGCCTCGTATTCTTGCCGCTCCTTGGTCGTCAAAACTCCCTCCTGACACTTCTGGGCCAACTCCGCGATGCGCGTCTGATCTTCCCGGTCAAGGCGAAAATCCACCACAGCCCGGGCCGCGGCCGGAGTCAGGCTGCGCGCCAACGGCTCCAGAAGCCGATCCAGGACGGCTGAAGCCGAATGTGCCGAAATCGTGTCGGTTTTCATGCCGTCATTGTACACAGGGGCAGGATGGCTGCATCAAGGAACCGCGAGCGTCGCGGCGTAAGTCGGCTCGCGGACAAGCCGCCTCATTGCTCCGGCGGGCCGCCCAGCTTCTTGCTGGCGCTGCCGGCGCTGCTGCCAGGCGGCCGCGTCCAGCACGCGCACGTTGCCGTACTCGTCCAGCTCCAGGACGGTGATGGCCTCGTACCAACCCTGTGGAGATTCTCGCTGACTAATCACCGAGGGGTCTTTAACCCATGTCGGCGGGCCATTTTGCGTTTCTGCCGGCGTGCATTTCGACGCGCGCGGTCGAGTTTCACAACATACTGCAAGTATCCCTGCAGGCCGCCGTGCTGCTTGATCAAGGCCTCACGCACCCGCCAGATTTCTTCCAAGATTGCGTCAGACATAGTTACCGCCTCCTCCGCAGCGATTGCCCAAAACGATTCTGCGGAATGGATTCGGGTGACACCATCAAAGGAGCAACCAGTTCCAGCTCGTCACAAAGCGAATTCACGGTCCTGGACGGTGGGATTGGCCATGTGAGCATAGTTCCACGTTAAGAGATAGTCGATGCCGTGGGAAGCCGAGACCGCCAGATGCGCTGCGTCGCCGGCTTTCGTCGGGGGCACGAGGCCGCGCTCAACCAGTTCTTCGAGCAAATCCCTTACCGCTGTCGTCACAGGTAGATAGCGGAGTCGCCGGATCATTTTCAGGCAGTCGACCTGCCTTGGGAAGTGCCCGGCTTGCAATTCCGCCTCGCCGAAAGCGGAAGCCCACAAGGCAAAGTGCTTCCGTTCCAGCTCCCACCACTCGCGCGTGTGCAGTCGCCGCGCCAACATGGCAACGTCGGCACCTTCGTACCAGTACGCCGAAATGACGCTCGTGTCGAAGTAGACCGTCGGCTTCTTCATGCCATGACCGCCAGGCCTAAACCCCTGATGCTTCGCCCAGTCACATCTCGGGCGGGCCGCCCAGTTCTTGCAAGCGCTGCCGGCGCTTCTCCCAGGTGGCGGCGTCCAGCACGCGCGTTGCGCCGAAATCGTCCAGTTCCAGGCCGGTGATCACCTGGGTCCAGAGCAGAATTCGCTCGGGATCGCCCTGCACAGGTTGAGGCACTCGCCATAGTCATCGCCCCCCGTCAACACGGTCTTGCCGTCCGGGCTGAAGGCCACGGCCACAACCGCGCTTTGATGCTGCAAGGGTGGTGGTCCGAGCGGCTTGCCCGTGACCGTCTCCCACAGCCGCGCGGTCTTGTCCAAGCTTCCCGTCAGCACCGTCTTGCCGTTTCGGGCTGAAGCTCACCCTCAAGGACCCCGTGTTTCCTTGCCCGCGGCCAGGTCCCAGATCTTGACCGTGAGGTCCCACGACCCGCTGGCCAGGCAGCGGCCATCCGGCCTGAAGCTCACGCTCGTGACTTTGGCGTTGTGCCCGGTCAAGGTCAGCGTTTCCTTGCCCGTGGCCAGGTCCCAGATCTTGACCGTCTCGTCCTCGGACCCGCTGGCCAAACGACGACCGTCCGGGCTAAAGCTCACGGTCTTCACGAGACCCTTGTGCCCGGTCAAGGGCAGCGTTTCCTCGCCGGTTTCCAGGTCCCAGATCCTGACCATTTTGCCGTTCCAGTCGTAGCTGGCCAGACGGCGAAAGTCCGGGCTGATGAAGTTTCCCGGGCTCAACAATTTCAACATTTCCTTGCCCGTGGCCAGGTCCCAGATCCTAACGTGGAGGCCCCTGGTGGCCAAGCGGAGGCCGTCCGGGCTGAAGCTGAAAATACTCACGCTATAGGGAATCCCGTTATTGTCCTTCTCCGCGGGCAAGGTCAGGGTTTCCTTGCCCGTGGCCAGATCCCAGATCTTGACCGTGGCGCCCTCGGACCCACTGGCCAGGCGGCGGCCGTCCGGGCAGAATGCCACGCTACCGCTAGCGTTACCGTCCAAAGTTAGCGTTTTTTTACCCCCTGCGAGGTCCCATATCTGGAGGGTGCCCGAGCGGAAAAGCTCCGTGCTTGCAAGACGGCCACCATCCGGGCTGAAGCGCACGGCCGGGCAGTCGCCGGTCAAGGTCAGCGTTTCCTTGCCCGTGGCCAGGTCCCAGATCTTGACCGTCCCGTCGGACCCGCTGGCCAAACGACGACCGTCCGGGCTGAAGGTCACCCTCCGAACCACGTTTTTGTGCCCGGTCAAGGTCAGCGTTTCCTTGCCCGTGGCCAGGTCCCAAATCTTGACTGTGCAGTCCCAGGACCCGCTGGCTAGGTAGCTGCCGTCCGGGCTGAAACTTACGCACTCCACGGGCCCCTTGTGCCCGGTCAAGGTCAGCCGCGCGCGGGAATTGGCGCGCAAGATAACCAGGAAAACCAGGGCAAGCATCAGCCCACCGCCGCTCGCCGCGGCGAGCATCGGCTTGCGCTTGCACCAACGCCAGAGCCGCTCTGCCTTGCCAATCGGGCGCGCCCGAATCGGCAGATCGGCCTGGAAGCGGCGCAGGTCGTTGGCCAGCTCACGCGCTGTTGCATATCGAGCGGCCGGCACCTTGGCGAGGCACTTCAAGCAAATCGACTCCAAATCGCGCGGCACCTTCGATTGCAGCTTGCTCGGAAGCACCGGTTCCTGGTGTTGTACTTGTTCCAGCGTGTCCCAGGTGTTTTCCCCTTTGAACGGCGGCCTGCCGGTCAGAATTTCATACAGAATCGCGCCCAACGCATAGACATCGGTAGCCGGGCCAACCTCTTTGTTTCTGCCGGCGGCTTGTTCGGGGGCCATGTAGCTGGGTGTGCCCAGGATCGCGCCCGTTTGCGTCTGAGCCTGGTCGGCGTCGAGCTGCTTGGCCAGGCCGAAGTCGGCGACCTTTGGTGCTCCGTCTTTCATTAAAAGCACGTTCCCGGGCTTGAGATCGCGATGAATGATGCCACACTGGTGGGCGGCGTGCATGGCCCGGGCCAATGTTTCAATGAGTTTGGCGGCCTGGCGCGGCGGTTGTGGATTGCCGGCCAGCTTTTGGACCAGGGTGCCGCCTTCGACAAACTCCAAAGAAAAAAACGGGCGGCCTTCGTGTTCGCCGATCTCGTAGATTTGCACGATGTTCGGATGCTGCAAGCGCGCGACGGTTTCCGCTTCCGTGCGAAAACGCGCCAACTCATCGGGAAGCGCATGGATGCCGGAGAGGATCATCTTGAGCGCAATCAAGCGTTTGAGTTGAATTTGCCGCGCTTTGTAAACGACGCCCATGGCGCCGTGGCCTAGTTCACCCAGGATTTGGTAGCCGGCAATCCTTGGCCAGTTGCTTTTCTTGACCGCGCCGGTGTCGGGGTTGAGGAAAGAAACCGTTGCCGGCTGCCTGTTTGCCCCGTCGGCTTCCTGGGGGGCCACGGTATCGGGTGCTATTCCCCCCGCGAGAGTTTGATTGGGCTGGGCCGCGGCTGGCTCCGCCAAACCGGCAGCTTTGAAGAGAGCCTGAACCTTTTCGAGAAAGCCGGGGAACCAGTGAGCATAATCCTTGGTTGCCGGTTTTTCCCCGGCCTGGCGGCGATAAGCCAGGTCTAATAGGATCAGCTCGCAAAGCAGCGCCGGACGTTCGGGTTCGGCCGTGTCCGCCAGGAATTCTTCCAGGCGCGGCCGCGGGCCGTCTTTCCAGGCCGCCTCGAAGCGGTTGCAAACCTCGTTTACCTTTTCGGCGAGGGCGGCGGGTAAAGATTCTTTGAATGAAAAGGTTTTCATGAGTGGTCATCCTTTTCCCAAATTTTGCGAATGGTCCACAGCTTGCGTTCCACCGCGCGGACAACGCACTTGAGTTTTACAGCGATTTCCTTGTTTTTGTAGCCTTCCATTTTCCACAGGGCGACCTGGCGCAATTCATCCTCCAGTGAATCCAGCAAGCGCTGGAACTCCTCGGCCATCTGCAGGGCGAAATCGGGCGTCGGTTCCTGACCGATGATCTGTTCCAGGTCGGCGTCGGCAGGAGCCAAGCCGGCGCCGCGTTTTTGCCGGCCTTCGTGCCGGAGGAGTTTCCAGGCTTTGCGGGCGGTGAGCATGACCAGGATTTGCCAGAGGTCGTCGCGGTCGGCGAGCCGCGGGAAGCGGCCCTGCTTGGCGCCTTTGCAGAAGCTGTGAAAGGCGCTCAGGGCCACGTCTTCCTCGTCGGCCAGGCGCGGTTTCTTACCTTGCAGTTTCTTGCGAGCCAGGCCGACCAGGGGCTGGAAGTAGCGCTGCCAGAGTTCCTGGGCGCCGGCGGCATCGCCGGCCTTGAGCTGTCCAAGCCAGTGAGTGACGGAACCGGAAGAAGCCATGGGCCACGCCTCGCGGCCAGGAAAAAGACCACGATATGTCGTACTTCCAATTGTAATGGAGGTCCTGGTGGTATTTCCAATTAAATCTCGGAGGGAAGTTTGAAAAAGCGAGCGGGGGGGGGGTTCCCAAAAATCCAAATCCTCTGTCGGGTTCCGAAGGCGTTAGGGCAGATTCAGGGTAGACGGAAGCAAATTGCCGGCCCGCCTTTCCGGAAAGTCGGAAGGCCAATTTCACCATGAGGAGAAGACCGCATGAACGATTCGTTGAAAATTCGCGTCAGTGACGCCCCGGTCGCGGACCACGTCCGCACGCAAATGGAGCGTGATGACTGGTACGAGCCCGCCGTTCGTTATCTCCGCCGAAAGAAGAACGGGGACCCCCCTACCCCACGGCTGTGCCCCCAGAGCGAATTCGAGGACCACTTGCTTGTCGAGTTCGCCGGCCTCGAAGTGCGCCTTGAGGCCCATGAGGACCAAGTCGTGATCATCCTGACCGATGTGTCGGGGCTGGCTTCGGCGTT
>CAZFGM010000291.1:0-8719 GCA_964518515.1 uncultured Alcaligenaceae bacterium
GTTCCTCCTTCTTCGTTGAACTCTGGTATTTTTTTCCGGGTTTGTCAAAATTACCGTTGGTTTGAAAACGGGCGGGAAAGGATGTGCCCCGGAAAACCGCCGGAAAATTCGTTTCACCAGGGGGGGTGTGGTGGAACGAATGAAACGAAAGCGGTTCCGGCAAGCCGGCGAATTACAGGTCTTTATCAAGCAAGCACTTGGGTCGCATTCAATGGACGCAAATTCGTTTCACGGGGTCATGAAATGAATTAAGGTGCTTATGGAATTGAAAGATCGGGACCGGGTTTTGGCCAAGAAAATCGGTCCAACCTTGGCCATGGACGGCACGCATCTGGAAGTGCTCGAGGTGGCTGGCGGCATTGCCCACATTCCCCTGGGCGGCGCCTGCAGGGGCTGCCCAGTACCCTTATGGCCGTGATGGAAATCTGGCTTCCCCCATATCCCCGTTGATGGGCCTGGATATGCGGTAAGCGAAAGGCTATGGGTCGTAGGTTTCGGGGCCGGATTTTTCCTGATTCAGAAATGCTTGCCAGCGGGCAATTTTTTCTCTTTCCGCTTGGAAATATTTCCACATTTCGGGGCTGCAGGGCCGAACCGTGGTGTCGCCCGGTCCATCGAAGATCCAATCCACGCAATTTCGGCTTTCAAAACTGGAGGGTTCGCCGAAATCAAAAGTTTCCACTTTTTCAGAATTCATGATACCACCAACTTTCTTTGCCCTGCAAAGATGTCGTACCGGGGAAACCAACATGTCGTTGGTTAGCCCCAGTAGCAGCCTTGCACGAACCGAAATCCAAAAGTCTTTTCCGCCGCCTCGACAATCTTTGGGTTCAGGAGCTCGAGATTCCCAGTTGTAATCTCTGGAAACAAGAACTTGCCAAGCTCGAACTGAATCCAAAACCGAGCCGATCCGGCATTTGGAACCTCGATAATCTCAAGATTGTGGGGATTGCTGAAAACCCCAACCTTTGGCGTTCGGGTACACGGTTTTCCATAGGGGACAACCTTTTTCTTTACCCCGGACTCATCGTGGTAGTCCGATGTCGAGCGCAGGCTCGATGAAACAAAACATGTGATCCCGACGAAATAGGGCTTCTTGAAATCAATAGCCAATGGAGGGAGCTTTGGCTTGCCTTCTCCGGAAATCTCGATTTTGTAGTCTGGAAGCTCCGCTGCTGCCTTCTCGAATTGACCGAGGTTTTTGAGTTTCTTTTGATCCTTGAGTTCGATAACAATCTTGCCGCCTGAAAAAGGGTTGGGGTATTCACGGGTCTTTCCTGAAGGAATTCGCAAGACGATTGATGGTTTAGAAGGGACAACACCCAGGTCCACAATTGACGAGAAAAAAACCCGAACATTGGCGACGGATGGCACGAAGGCCTGGTCACGCGAGATCAAAGTTTGGCTGTATTGCTCGGCCATGGTTGTACTTTGGGGCTAACAAACTTATTCGACCAGAAGCCCCACCGCATTCTGCAACCGCCGGATCACCGCGTTTCCGAAGATTGCCCCCACCGCGCCGTCCAGGACGCGGTGATCGAAGGAGAAAGACAGGTACACCATGTCGGCGGCCCGGACCTGGCCCTGGGCATCGAACACGGGACGTTTGACGATCTTGCCGATGCCGAGAATGCCCACCTCGGGATGATTGATGATGGGCGTGGCGAACAGGCCGCCGATGTTGCCGATGGAGGTGATGGTGAAGGTGCCGCCGCGCAAGTCTTCCAGCTTCACTTTCCCGGTCCGCGCGTCGTTGCCGAGGCGTTCGGTCGCGCGGGCAATTTCGAGCAGATCTTTTTTGTCGGCGTCGTGAATCACCGGCACGATCAGTCCGGCGGGAGCGGCCACGGCGATGCCGATATGGTAATGGTCGTAGAGGACGATTTCGCCGGCCGCTTCGTCGAGCGCGGCGTTGACCAGCGGCACTTCCTTCAGGGCGGCGACCACCGCCTTGATGATGAAAGGCACATAGGTGATTTTGACCCCCTTGCCCTGGTAGGCCTCGCGCAGCCCGTCGCGCAAGCGGACCAGGTCGCTGACGTCGCATTCATCGACATAGCTGTAATGGGGGATGGCCCGCTTGGCCTGGACCATGTGGTCGGCAATCTTGCGGCGCACGCCGAGCAGCTTGAGGCGCGTTCCCGGCGTGCCCAGGTCCATGGGAAGCTGGGGGCGCGGCGGGGCCGCCGGGTGGCCGTCTTCTCTATCCCCCTTGGGGCGCATGAAACCGGATAGATCCTCGATCAAGATGCGGCCCTGCGGCCCGCTGCCCTGGATACCGGCCAGGTCGATGCCGAGCTGGCGGGCCATAAGACGGACCGACGGCGCGGCTTTGACGGAAACGGCCGAGGGCCCATTGGGAAAGCCCCTACCCGTTCCCCCCAGGGATTCGGCCGATACGGCGGCGCCGGCGGCTACAGGACTCGCCGAAACGGGACGGCCCGCCGCAGGTTCCTGTTCGCCGGCGGTTTGGTACGTCAGCACCATTTGGCCCACCTTGATCTGGTCGCCGGGCTGAGCATTCAGGCTCCCGATGGTGCCGGCAAAGGCGGCCGGCACTTCCATGGTCGCCTTGTCGGTGAGCACTTCCAGCAAGATCTGGCCGCGCCTGACCGCGTCGCCCGGCTTGACTTTCCAAGCGACCAACTCCGCCTCGTAAATGCCTTCGCCCAGTTCGGGGACGTGAAAATCCATGATGATTCCCTGCAAAAAGTGGTTGCAACATGCCGCTTTTGGATTTGGAGTGCGGCGACTGGTCGCCGCTTTGGATTTGGAGTGCGGCGACTGGTCGCCGCTTTTGGATTTTTGGCGACTCGTGGCCGCTTTGCCTTCTCCAACAACCGCCATATTGGGGACGCCCGAGACCTCCCAAAATCCGAAAACGGTGACCAGTCACAGCACTCCAAATCCGAATATCGAAATTCCGAAAAGGCGGTTCCTCACGCCGCTTCGGTCGCTACCACTTTCATCGCTTCCTTGATACTGCCAAGTTGGGGTACCGTATTTTGTTCATAAACTTGATTCAGACCGATGCCCGGCACGTGCTTGCCGGCCAGGAGGCGGGGGCGCACCAGCAGATCGTAAAAATGCTGATCGATGACCCGCCGCAGCAGGTGTTCGCCGAAGTTGGTGACTTCGGTGTCCTCGTTGACGATCAACACCCGCCCGGTTTTCAGGACGCTGCGGCTGATGGCCTTCCAATCGTAGGGAAAGATGCTGCGCAGGTCCAGCACGTCGAAAGTCAGGCCCTCATCTTTCGATAGTTGATCGCCGGCCCTGACGCACAGCGGCAAGGTTCGGCCATAACTAATGACGGTGGCGCTGTCGCCTTCGCGGATTAGGGCGGCCTCACCCAGTTTGATGAAGTACGGCTGCATCGGCGGCCAGCGCGGCTGCCAGCCCGTGCGCTTTTCTCCGACCGGGGCGTCGATGCGGTCCTTCAACTCACTCTCGTCGGCGGGTTCGCCGGGCAAGAGCTTGTCGCCGCGAATCCGCAGCAGGGCCTTGGGCAGCAGCACCATCACGGGGTTGGGATCGGCGATGGCCGACAGCATCAAGCCGTAAGCATCGAGCGGATTGGACGGCATGACGATCTTCCAGCCGGCCAGTCGGCTGGCCCAGCTTTCGAAGGAATGCGAATGGTACAGGCTGCCGCGAATGCCCGAGCCGGACGGCGTCATGAGAACCAGGGGCATGTTGAAATTGCCGGCCCCCGCCCAGCGCTGGTTGCCGGCGATTTTCAACAGGTCGATGGTATTGAAGCCGTAATCGCAGAACTGGATTTCCGCGACCGGCCGGCCGCCGGCGTAGGCGATGCCCATGGCCGTGCCGATGATGCCGCGCTCATCGAGCGGCGAGTTCCACGCGGTTTTCAAGCCCTGCGTGGCGGTGAACACCCCGCCCAGCGGCGGGCCAACGTCTTCGCCGAAAATATCGGTGACGCCCAGGTGAGTTTCGCCGTAGTGCAGAGCCAGGCGAACGGCTTGAACGAGGGTGGCCATGATTACGAGTCGTATACTCCAGGAAAGACATAGCCGCTTGACAACTCCTTGACTTTTTTGTGAAAACCACGAAGGCTTCTAGATTTTGCAGCTATCCTGTTTAATTCATCGAGTTTTTCGAGTTCCCAGATGTAACAAAGGTCTCGGACCACGGACCACGGCAGGGGACCAAAGCGGCCTTCAAGAAGAACGCAGATCAGCTTGTGCGAAACCTTAGCTTCGATTTCCATTATCAGGGGTGATTCAATCATGGGAACTCCTTGCCAGCCCGAATTGTCCATCAATCCACAACCTGGCAATTCTTTTCCATAATTACACCGTTTAATTCTTGAGCGCTTTCCGAAAAGATTTTAGATCCTTGCAATTCCCGGCTATTTTTGCGAGTTCTCGGAGTCGTTGCTTGTCGAGAATTGCGTTGAGCTTGGCGATAATATCTTCGGGAATTGCGGCAAATCGGCCTTCCAGGAAGCTCAAGATTAGTTCATGGGAATTTTTCGCCTCAATTTCCTGAATCAACGGGGATTCAATCATGGCTTGCGTACCTCCAAGTAATTCGGTCAGCGGTTTTTCCTTGAAGCGCAATCGGGTCATGACCTGGGTTACCGCCAAAAGGTTGGCGCGTTCTTCGGGAGGGGCGTTAACCTCAATCGTTTCCCGGCAGCGGCGTAACACCGGCTCCGGTGGCCCCGCAAATCACTCAAGGGCACCAATGGAATCAAACCTACATCTTGGGCCGCGAATTTTTCCTTCGCCGGAACTTTCCAAAGTTCAACAACCCGCCAACCGGCTTGTAACCAGGTCAGCCCAAGGCGGCTTTTCAGCCTCTGTTGTGATTTTACCTGGGCCTTGCCCCGAGGACGCAATACCAAAACGATGGTTTCCGGCAAACAACCGCGGGCCATGAAAACCATGATCAAATCCCGCGTTATTTGATCGTGGACCCGTCCCTCAGGATACGTCGCGATTTCCAAGATGAAAAGATCCTCGGCGGATTCCCCGGCCAGATGAACTTCCAGCAAGCCATCAGGTAATTGGCGAGGTTGGACAAGTTCCGCTTGCAATGGCCGCCAGGAAAGGAAATGGCGAATTCCCGCCAGGCGCAAAAGCGAGTCGCCATGATGTTGGATCAGCCATTTGCTGCTCTTGTCATATTCGTGCATGCAAAGCTCGTCGGGGCGCGCGGCGGTTACTCCGGTAAGCCCGTGTAATCGCCCGGATAAACGGCATCGACCTCGCTGGGGGCATAGGTGAATTTTTCGATATCAGCCGGCGTGGGCCGCGGTTCCTGGGCGACCTGGTCGGCAGCGGCGTCCACCTCGGCCTTGGCTTGCTCATGAATCCGGGCAAGGGCCGGCGCATCGCAAATCTTGGCGGCCAGCAGTTTCTTTTCGAACAGCTCGATGCAATCGGGTTCCGCGCTGCGCGGGGCGCCGCTTGAGGACGAATGGCCATACAGGCGCGCCACCTGAGCCTCGATCATGAAGGGCTTGCGTTCTTTCCGGCAGTAGGCAATGGCCCGCTCGAGGCAATGCCAGCTGGCGATCGGATCGTTGCCATCGACGACTTCGCCGGGAATGCCGAACGCCTTGCCGCGATCGATGATGGTTTTGACAGAATGCTGGGAAGCGTGGGTAGTGGAAATACCCCAGCCGTTGTTCATGACGATCATGAGGACAGGCAGCTCGTTGCCGGGGCGCGTGCTCCAGATCATGCCGGAGGCGAAATCGCCCTCGGCGGTGCCGGCGTCGCCGCCGACGACGATGGTAATGGCGTCGCCGCCGTGGCGTTTTTGCACCAGGGCGGTCCCCGGCGCTTTGGCCCATTGAATGCCGATCACCGACATGATGGGCACCACGTTCCATTCTTTCTTGGCAAAATGGCCGGGGAAATTGCGGCCGAAGGAATGCGGATCGGTGGCGGTCATGGCCATCTGGCGGATGCCGTCGATCACCGGCATGCCCATGGCCAAAAGCGAGCCGCTGTTGCGGTAATGCAGGTGCAAGAAGTCGTAAGCCGGCCCCTCTCCCTTCTTGATTTGCAGGCCCAAGGGCACACTGAAGCCTTCCTCGCCCGGCCCGCCGATCCAAAAATAGCCCTCGCCCGACTTGGACATCTTGATCATGCGCTCTTCCATGACGCGGGCCCGGACCATGTGGCGGTGGATAGTGCGGCACAAGTCCGCCGGCAGGGCCTCGCCGGACCGGGCGGCTCCGGCGGCGGCGCGTCGCGTCTGTCCATTAGGTTTATTGGCCACGCCACGCCCTCCTGAGATTGTCCGAGAGCCCGACCCTTCGCAAAAGAACACCCCTTCCCCGTGCGAGTCTACTTATATTATTATTTCTCCACCCCGTCACCGCAAAGCCGAAAGGCTCGAAGTTAACCGCGGAATCGGAAAACTGGTGGATTTATCCGGCTATTGACTCCTGAAAACCAATAGCTGCGTATTGGAAGTTCGCTCGGCGGTTTCGCGTAACCAGCATCAAGGATGCGGCGAACGCGAAACCGCCGAGCGAGCTTTTACCACGCAACCCACGGGACAGGGTTACGGCTTGGTTACCCCCAACAAGAAGGTCGGATTGAGCGCCTCGAAGCGCAGCGTTTCCAGTTGTTCATTGCCGCGGGCCAGGTTGACTAGCAAAGCCTGGACCGGGCGGGCCAGCGCTTTCAATTTGGCATAGGTAGTCCCCAGGGTCTCGAGGGTGGCGACATTGACCACCAGCCGGCCGCCCGGCCGCAAGGCTTTCCAGGCGGCTTCGAGCAGGCGGCCTACTTCGTGGCCGAGGCCGCCGACGAAAATCGCGTCCGGGGCGGGCAGGCCCTCCAGCACCGCGGGGGCCGTACCGTGAACGGCGGTCAGATTGCGCACGCCGAAGGTCTGGGCATTGGCCACGATCAGGTGATAATCGGCCACGTCCTGCTCGATGGCGTAGACCATGCCGAGATGGGCGAGCTGGGCGGCCTCGATGGCCACCGAGCCGGCGCCGGCGCCGATGTCCCAGACCACTCCGGCCGGCTGCACGTCGAGTTGGGCCAGGGCCATGGCCCGGACCTCGGCCTGGGTGATCAGACCGCTCTTGGGCCGGCTCTGGGCGAACAACTCGTCGGGATTGCCGAAACGGCGAAAGCGGCTGGCCGCGCGCTGCTGGTCCGGCCGGCCCGGTTTGCGCTTCAAGATCATCACGTTCAAGGGCGAGAATTCCATGTCCTGAATGTCGGCCAGCTCTCCTTGCGTGACCCGCTCATCCGGGGCGCCCAGGTTTTCGCAGACAAAGGCCCGGAAATAGTCCAGGCCACGGGCCAAAAGCTGCTTGGCGATGACCGGCGGCCCTTCCTCCTCGCTGGTAAACAGGCCGACAATCTCCGCCGTGCGAATGCGATCGAGCACGCCTTCCAGCGAATGGGTCGCCAGGTTCGTCAGGTACGCCTCTTCCCAGCTTTCCTTGACACGGGCAAAGGCGAGCTGCATGCTGCTGACGTGCGGGATGACTTCGAAGCGGTCCTTGCCGAGCCGGTCGCACAGGTAACGGGCCACGCCGTAAAACAAGGGATCGCCGCCGGCGAGCACGACCATGCGTTTCTTGCCCAGGTTGCTTTCCAGAGTGTGCACCACTTCCTGCAAGTCGGGACCGATCTCGTGGCGCTGCGCCTTCAGGCCCGGCACCAGGCTCAGGGCATGTTCCGACCCCAGGAGCAATTCGGCGGCCGTGAGCAGATCGCGTGCCCGGCTGGTAACTCCCGCCAGGCCGTCGCTGCCCACGCCGATGATGTGTATTTTCGCTTCGTTCACGGCAGGACCTCACCCAGAAATCGCGCGAACCTCGGTTGGTGATTGTACCTTGCAATTGCCGCCAAGGGTATGGGCATGATAAAAACATCTTGGCGAGCGGCCGGTGTGAACCGGCCGGTTAATTCTCGGCGAGCGGCCGGTGTAAACATCTCGGCGAGTGGCCGGTGTGAAGCGACCGGTTAATACCGGCCGCTCGCCCATCCTGGGAGGCGGTTATGCGAGCCGTAAGCTTGATTTGTTTGATGGGTTTTCTGGCGGCAGCGCGGGCAGCAGACCTGGAAAGCCGCGCCTTGACCCACTATGTCCCGCAGGATCTTTTGGAGGAAGTCGTCCGCAAAGAAGGCTGGACGGAAATCGTCCTCAAGCCGTATGGCGGCGTCCGCAAGGGGGACAAGGCCCGCATCTGGGCCGGGGGCCTGATCGACCGCGGCGGCGGCAGCCGGCCGGGCATGATCGTCGCCGGCCCCGCCGGGCCCGATGGTAAAGTTTCCGTGGATGCTCAACGCCTGGCGTTATCGGCCGATGCCGGCCATGCCTATGCCGTGCTGTTCAAGACCGAGGACGGCGTGGTTCGCAAGTGCTTGCATCCCGGCAAGCCGCTGGAAATCCCGCTCGTCAAGGAAGGCGCCCGTCTGTGGATCGGCTTCAACGACGAGCGCGGCCAATACCGCGACAACCACCTCGGCAAAGGCGTTCGCCACGAGCTGGATCCCGCCTGGGTGCGCGTTGAAGTGATCCGGATTATCGTGGATTGAAAGACGAGCAAAACCTCACATGAGAATAGACCAATTAATCTGGCCGGAAGAAAGAATCGAACACATCGCCAGGCATGCCGTTACACCTGGAGAAGTAGAAGAAATTTGCTTCGGAAAATCCTTCGTGCGCCGGGCGAAAACTGAAGGCGAAAATCCGGTATACTATGTCCTGGGAC
>CAZFGM010000292.1:0-8703 GCA_964518515.1 uncultured Alcaligenaceae bacterium
CGTCACGCTCCGCGTGACGAGAATCCTCACGCGGAGCGTGAGGACTACACTCAAGAAGCTTGAAACCCAAAACTTCTCCGCGCCGTGAGGAGAGAGTGCAGGACACGCTTTGCTGACCCCTTTCTTGCCGTTCAAGGACTTACGGCGATAAATGGGAACTTTTTTGTAATCGACGTTTGCAACAGGCACGCTGGTCCCTCGTCGTAAGTCCTTGAGACACAAACGAACTCCGGAATTACCGAAACCGCAAAGTAATTTGCGGCGCAAAGCGTGTCCTGCACCCGTGAGGAGAAGTTGGGAAAATAGAGACTATTCCCGTATTCGCCGGCAAAGTACAATGCTCAGTAACCAAGACTGCATCCGTTGTGCTCCCGCGGCGGGTGGATGTTGCCTCCGACAAAGGACCGAGCCGTGGCCCTGACGCCCAAAGATCGCGACCTCTTAAAGCGCTGCCTGCACCACGAGCCGGGCGCCTGGAATGATTTCGTGGACCGGTTTTCCGGACTCATCTACCACGTCATCGGGCACACGGCCCACCAGCGCAGCATGCCATTACGGCCGGAGGATACCGAAGACCTGGCCGCGGACATTCTGCTGGCGATCGTGGCCAACGACTATCAGGCCCTGCGGCAGTTTCGCGGCCACAGCAGCCTGGCCACCTACCTGACCGTGATCGCCCGGCGAACGTGCGTGCAGGAGCTGGCCCGGCGGGCGGCGGCACGCGAGGCGGTCACCGCCGGCGACAAGGGCCTGGACCTGGAGGTGGACCACGCCCCCGCCGCCGACCTGGAGACCCTCGAGGAAGTCGCCCGCCTGTTGCAGAAACTGCCCAGCCGCGAACGCGACGTCGTCCGCTTGCACTATCTCGAAGGCCGATCGTACGAGGAAATCAGCACCGCGTTGCAAATTCCCGTCAACAGCATCGGTCCCATCCTGTCGCGCGCCCGGCAAAAACTGCGCCAGGACGTCAAAAGCCCGCCGCCCCAGGTCCATCCCCAGCAGTTCGCCCCGCCCGAAGAGGAATAGAAAAGGTAAATCCGAAATCCGAATATCGAAATCCGAAACAAATCCGAAATCCGAATATCGAAAGCCGAACGGCGAGTGGAGTTTTGAATTTCGGATTTTGCTATTCGAATTTGTTTCGACTTTCGGATTTCGAATTTCGGATTTGCTGCTGGCGGCGTTAGGCCTCTGTCGTGAGAATCATCCATGAACTTCAAACATTTCATCCTGGTTGGCCTGCTCGGCGTGATTACCCTGACGGTCATTCTGTTGGTGTCCAACATGGGGCCGCGCGAACTCGGTCCCGACGACGTGTACCCGGGGCCCTGGCGGAAGGTCGATGTGAAAGATATTCTCGAACATTACCAGAAAAATCCCGAGGGTGCGCAATACCGCTTCGCCGAAAAAGGGCTTGAGGTCACCGGCATTTTGCAAAATTATGGCAAAGATGCTCCTTATATTTACATCGGAGAAGAACTGGGCGCTGGCGCTCCCGGAGTCGTCTGCTACTTTCCCAGAAAAGAATTCCAACAGGTAATTGACGAGGTGAAACTGGGGGAACCGATTACTGTTCGGGGTTTGTGCCGCGGCCTTAAGATCATAGAACAGGAAAAGCAAAGAGAAATCCGGCGGGTGTTTTTCAGGGGATGCCAGCTGGTGAAGTGAGAGTAGCATTCCTTCAAGGATCAAACCCCACTGGGCTGCGTGGTCCCTCCCAGGCAACCTGCCGGCCGGCCGCGGAAAATTCTGAATCGCCTCGGCTTTTCCACCCATATCCAAGTGCCGCTCGGCTCACCGCACCTATTCCGACCGCCTCCGCCAAATCGTCACTATAAAAAACTTGCATCCTAGCCAGGGGGTGTGGAAAATGAGACCAGCCGCTGCCTGGAAACGGTTGTATTTACCCTTCTTAATTGAGGAATTCACCATGATGAACTACCCGACTCTATTTGCGCGGATGAAACGGTGCGGCCTTTTCGTGGCGATGGTGGGGCCGCTCCTTGCCGCGGTCCTGGCCATGTTCGCCCAGGGACAACCT
Source organism: uncultured Alcaligenaceae bacterium (assembly GCA_964518515.1). GTDB lineage: Bacteria > Planctomycetota > Planctomycetia > Gemmatales > Gemmataceae > CAZFGM01. Next base: position 2,042 of record CAZFGM010000292.1, read on the forward strand.
CCCGCCGCCGGGGGAAAACCCGACGAAACCCCGATTGGTCCGAAGTGGTGGCCCTCCGAATGGGGTGCCGACGATCAGCGCGGCGCCGCCAACCGCATGACGGCGGACAAGGTCCTGCAAGCAAGCAAGCTGATCCAGACCGGCAAGGTGTATCAGCTCGGCCGGCTCTACGAGCACGGCATGCCCTTGCCCGGCAAACGGCACTTCAGCCTGACCATTCCCGGCTCGCCCACCCAGGGACCCACGGGCAAAAACCAGATCGTCTCGCACGACGAATTGGTCAGCGGCGAAATCGGCCAGGTCGGAACCCAGCTCGACGGCCTGGGGCACGTGGGCGTCCGCGTCGGCAAGGAAGATATTTTTTACAACGGCTTCAAGCGCTCGGAGTTCGGCAAGGCCTACGGCTTGGAAAAGCTGGGGATAGAAAATGTCGGCGTCTTTTTCACGCGCGGCGTCCTGCTCGACGTGGCCGGCTTGCGCAAGACCGAGCGCCTGCCTGAGGGCTATGTCGTCACGGCGACCGATTTGCAAAACTGCCTCCAAGCCGCCAAGCTCAAGCTCCGCGCCGGCGACGTCGTCTTGATCCGCACCGGCCATGGCCGGCTGTGGATGAAGGACAACCAGGCCTACGGCAACGGCGAGCCTGGCATCGGCATGGCTGCCGCCGCCTGGCTGAGCAAGCAAAAAATCACCATGGTCGGCGCCGACAACTGGGCCATCGAGGTCGTTCCACCCGAGGACAAAAGCCGGCCGTATCCCGTCCATCAGTGGAACCTGGTGCGCCACGGCATTTACAACCTGGAAAACCTCAACCTGGAGGAGTTGGCCGCCGACCGCGTCCACGAGTTCGCCTTCATCTTCGCCCCCCTGCGCCTCAAGGGCGCGACCGGCTCCCCCGGCAACCCGATCGCCGTCCGGTGAAGAATAAAGTACCTGCAAGCTCCCAACAGGTTGCGGTTTTTTGTTTGCTTTTCCCCCAGCCTTGGGTAAACTTAGGGCGACTTGTATATCCTGCCCCGCCGGGATAAACCCGGCGGCTCGTCGTCCATTCTTGGGGGGAAAAATATGCGGCTGCTTACCGGTGGGCTTTATTTTGTTCTAGCAACGGTAACGGTCGCCGCGGATCATGCCCGAGCGAACGAGCCAAAGCCCAACCACGTCCAGGTCGCCCGCAAGGTGGATGAAGCTCTTCTTAAAGCGCGGGAAAAAACCGCGCCGTTGCCCACGCTCGTGGATGACGCCACGTTTCTCCGCCGGCTAAGCCTCGATTTGACCGGCAAGATTCCCGCGGCCAAAGACCTGCAATCTTTCCTGGCCGACCGCGATCCGCACAAACGTTCCAAACTAATTGACAAGCTGCTGTCCAGCGATGCTTACGCCGTCAACTGGGGCCGCTACTGGCGCGACGTGCTCACCTATCACACCCCGGCCAGCGGCAATTATCTCCGCTGGCAACTCTTCGATCAGTGGCTGACCGACCTGGTGCGGCACAACCGCTCCTGGGGAGACATCGTCACGGCCATGGTCACCTCCACCGGCATCAACGACGAGACGGCGCCGGTCAATTTCCTGACGGCGCATTTCGGCAACCCCATCGAGATCGCCGCTACCACCAGCCGCGTGTTTCTGGGCGTGCAGCTCCAGTGCGCCCAGTGCCACGACGCCAAGCACGAGCCGTGGAAGCGCGAGCAGTTCCACGAGTTGGTCGCTTTTTTCGGCCGGGCGCGGATCATCCAGCACAAGGACGTGGACGGCAAGGGCCGCGGCACGCCTTACGCCATCGAGGGCCGGGGCGACGGCCAGTATTTCATGCCCGACAAGAAGGATCCGAAGAAGCTGATCGCCATGGCGCCGCGTTTCTTGACCGGCCAGGCCGTGTCCGCCGCTGCCGACGATCAAGCCCGCCGCGAGGCCCTGGCCCAGTTCCTCACCAGCCCGAAAAATCCGTACTTCGCCAAGGCCTACGTCAACCGCATGTGGACCGCCTTGATGGGCTGGGGGTTCTATCCGACCGTCAACGACCTGGGCTCGGATATCAAGCCGCGCGATCCGGAAGTCCTGAATCTATTGGCGAAAGAATGGACGGCGAGCGGCTACGACATGAAGTGGCTGTTCCGGGCCATCACGGCGACTGCGGCCTACCAGCGGCGCTTGCAGCCGCGGCCCGACGCCGACTCGATGGCCCCGGCCGCCGCCGTCTGCCCCAATCGCCTGCGGCCCGAGCAAATCTTCGAGGCCCTGGTCAAGGCCCTCGGCTTTGACGAGCATGACAAGGGGTTGCCCGCGCCGGCCCCGAGCTCCGCCCCCGCCGTGCAGCGTCACACCGGCCTGCGCAACATGATCTACCAGACCTTCAAAATCGACCCGTCGCTGCCCCCGGACGAGGTTCAGGGCACCATCCCGCAGGCCCTGCTGCTGATGAACAGCGTCCTGGTAAACACCTACGTTGCCGCCAAGGGCAAGACCTTCCTTGCCGAGGCCCTGGAAAAGAAAATGGCCGACGAGGAAATCGTCGTCGCGTTGTATGAGCGGACGCTGGGACGGCAGCCGTTGCCGCGCGAGCTGGCCGTCATTCACCGCTACCTGGGCCGTGTTGCGGACCGCCGCGAAGCGCTCGAGGACGTCTTCTGGAGCCTGATCAACTCGACGGAGTTTGTGACCAAGCGGTAAGGTGTAGGCAAACACCTCGTTGAAGTACGCGATGAAGCGCGTCAGCTTATCCAGCGGTCGGCGGCAGCATCCGGCGGCTAAGCTGACGCAGGCGATCCTGGCCAAGGCGTTCCGCGGCGAGCCGGTCCCCACCGAAGCCGAGCTACGGCTGGCCTTCTTCGCGCAGCAGCGCGCGGAAGCCCGCCTGAGCGAAATGGCGGTCCGTGGTCAGTGCCGCCTTGAGCCGTTGATGGATTCGGGAGACTGCTTCCTTATCTGGCCCTTGGTTTACGAAGGAATGAGTTTCGTCCTTTCGCAGCATATCTGGCCGTTCCGCAATGAGAGCCCGCGGCACCTCACATTGTTCGTCTTCGCCCGCTCTTTATAATGGAAAGAGACTCGCTCTCAATTGATTAGCGCGAAAGGAACCCGGCCATGGCCGACGCTTATTTGTTGTCCGGCGTGCGAACCCCGATTGGCAAGTATCTCGGCGCCCTGGCGGACGTGGCGGCGCCCGAACTGGGCGCTCTGGTCGTCGCGGAGGCCTTGCGCCGGGCCAAGGTCCCGGGCGAGCGCGTGGACGAAGTCATTCTGGGCAACGTGATTCAGGCCGGGGTGGGGCAGAATCCCGCGCGGCAGGCGGCCCTCAAGGCGGGATTGCCCGACACCATCGCCGCCTACACCGTCAACAAGGTGTGCGGCTCGAGCTTGAAGGCGGTCATGCTCGCCGCCCAGTCCATCCGCGCCGGCGACGCCGAGCTGGTGGCCGCCGGCGGCATGGAAAGCATGAGCCGGGCGCCGCATCTGCTGGTGGGCACGCGGGGCGGCTGGAAATACGGCGATCAGAAGGCGGTCGATGCCATGATTCACGACGGCCTGTGGTGCGCCTTCGAGAATTGGCACATGGGCGAGGCGGCCGAGCACATCGCCGTGAAGTGCGGGGTTGGCCGGCCTGACCAGGACCGCTTCGCGGCCCAGAGCCATCAGCGGGCCGTCGCCGCCTGGGACAAGGGCTATTTCAACGCCGAGACCATGCCCGTCACGGCCGGCAGCGGTCCCAAGGCGAAAACCGTGGCCCGCGATGAAGGCATGCGGCCGGACACGACGGTGGAAAGTCTTTCCAAGTTAAAGCCGGCCTTCCGCGACCACGGCAGCGTGACCGCCGGCAACGCTTCGATGCTGTCCGACGGCGCCGCCGCCGTGGTCGTGAGCTCGTTCAAGGCCGCCCAGCGCTTCGGCAGCAAGCCGCTGGCCCGCATCGTCGCCTACGCCACCGCCGGCATCGCGCCCAAGGACATTTTCCTGGCCCCCGTGCTCGCCGTCCGCCAGGTGCTGGGAAAAGCCGGCCTTGGCCTACACGACATCGACCTGTTCGAGCTGAACGAGGCCTTCGCCGCCCAAATGTTGGCGTGCGGCAAGGATCTCAAGCTCACCGAAAGCCATGTCAACGTCAACGGCGGCGCTATTGCCCTGGGTCACCCGATCGGCGCCTCCGGCACGCGCGTGCTGGTGACGCTGCTGTATGCCCTCGAGCAGCGCGGCCTGAAACGCGGCCTGGCGTCGTTATGCCTGGGCGGCGGCAACGCGGTGGCGATGATTATTGAGTTGGTTTAAAATTTTACTTTCACCTTTTTCACTTTCCTGGAATAGCCATGCCCGTCGTCTGGATACCGTCGCTGTTGCGCGAGTTGGCCGGCGGCCAAGAAAAGGTAACGGTCCCTGGGGCCACGGTGGCCCAGGTAATTGACAGTCTGGAAGATCTCATTCCCGGCTTCAAGGCCCGCCTTTGTGACGGCGGCGGCCTGCGCGCGGGAATTGCCGTCGCCGTGGACACCAAGCTCGCCTCTCTGGGATTGATGCAACCCGTGGCCCAAACCAGCGAAGTCCATTTTCTGCCGGCCATCAGCGGGGGATGACACCGCTGACACCCGCGCCGAACAGCGACTTGCCCGCACTATTTTTTGCCCAAGGCCGATGTCGGCAGTGGCCAAATCCCACGGGCTTGTCCCGTGGTTCGTTAGGTTTAGTAAGTTCTCAAATTACCCTGGTTTTGGCTGGGGTATCGTTTGACCGAGGCACTCGCGCCGGTTCCGAGCCGGAAGCGTAAGCGACGGCCACGCCAGGCCTTCGGGCGTCGCTTTTTTTCTACCGTGATTCGTTAGGTTTGTTTCTACGGTGGCAGCTGGGAATAATGCTGCCTGCTATGTAGAAATGAAATGAGAAGGGAGGAGAGTCCCGCCGAACAAAAAGAAAAAATCGGAAAGGTCGGGTATTTTCCCCTAAAATGGCGGGAGATGAAAAAGTCCGGCGCGCGGGAGCCGTCAACCCCCTGATAAAGTATCCTTGTTTGAGCCGCATCTTGTCATCAGGGGGCTGTCGCCCCTCGCTCGCCAGGATCAATTCAGGAGAAATTTCATGAAACCACGCTGGCTACTATTCCTTGTGATGGTTTTCGGTCTGGCCCCGCCGTTGTGGGCCGGCGATGGCAAGAATGCGGACAAGAAACCGGGCGATGAACCCAAGAAAGAGGCCAAACCGGTCCTCGATCCGAAGAATGCCGGCAAGAATTTCCAGGTCCCCTACCGGCTGACCGACACGCAGCACGTTCTGGTGCGGGCCAAGATCAACGGCAAGGGGCCGTTCAACTTCATCATCGACACCGGCGCTCCGATGCTGTTCGTGTCCGTGCCGATTGCCAAGAAGGTAGGTTTGGAAGCCGGCAAGGACAAGTTCACCACCCTCGACCGCTTCGAGATGGAAGGCGGGGTGGTGCAGGGGAAAGTGAAGTGCCGGGTGGAAACGCCCTTCCAGCTCGAAGGCATGAACGCCATGGGCCTGGCCGGGGTAGAATTGCACGGCATCATCGGCTACACCGTGCTGGCCTATTACAAGATGGAGTTCGATTTCACCCGCGACAAGATGACGTGGACCCAGCTGGCGTTCGATCCGCCGCAGCCCAAGCCGGTGAAAATCGGCAAGAAGGAAGGCGCCGGCATGGCCGGGCTGGAGTCACTTGGGGGGATAATGAAATTCATCAGCGCCTTGACGGGCTTGCGGCCGGCGCCGCCGCCGGTGCCGCGCGGCTTTCTTGGGCTGGAACTGGCCGAGGCCGACGGCGCCTTAACCGTCAAGAGCGTGCTCGCCATGGGCCCGGCCGATAAGGCCGGACTCAAAGTCGGCGACAAAATCCAGCAGGTCCAGGGTAATGAGATAAAATCCTTCACCGACGTCGTCCGCCACTGTGCCGGCGCGACCGCCGGCCAGACCGTGCGCTTCAGCATTTTGCGGGCCACGGACAAGCACGACATCACCATCACTGCCGGGGAGGGGCTATGAAATCTTATTGTTACCTTACCCCGCAGGCTCGAAGACTCGCCTGCGGGCTTGTGCTGGTCACCGGTTTCGTATGTTGCCCCGCCTTCGCGGGCGATGCCGCCAAGGACGCCAAGAAGCCGATGGCCTTTCGCGTCTCGTTTGACACCATCGTGTCACAGCACATGGTGATCCAGGTCAAGATCAACGGCAAAGGGCCGTTTCGCATGATCTTCGACACCGGGGCGCCGTTCAGTCTCCTCAACAACAAGACGGCCAAGGAGGCCGGCGTATTTCCCAAGAATTTCAAGAAGCCGTTTTTCGCCCTGTTCGGGCAGATGGGCCAATTCAAGATCAACAATCTCGAGATCGGCGAGGTCAAGATCGAGGGCCTTGAGGCCCAGGTCATGGACCATCCGACGGTGACCGCCATGGCCAGCGCCGTGGGGCCGCTTGAAGGCATCATCGGCTTCAACTTCTTCGCCAAATACCGCACCACCATCGACTACCAGGCCAAGGAGATGACGTTCGTGCCGGTGGACTTTCAGCCCAAAAACATGATGGATCAGTTGATGAAGGCCATGATGAACCCGAACAAGAAGGCCCAGGTGCTGGCCCCGGCCGGGCAGTGGGGCATGCGCGTCCGCAAAGAGGCCGCCGACCAGGACGCGGGCGTGAACGTGGCCGAGGTGCATGCCGGC
>CAZFGM010000293.1:0-8701 GCA_964518515.1 uncultured Alcaligenaceae bacterium
CGGTTGGCTTCCAACCCCACCACCACGGCCGCCACGGCGGCCACGCACAGCCACATACGCACCTGGGTTGTCATGCAAGTCCTCCCATAATGTTCGGATAAAGAAAGGTCCTTTACCAGAGAGCCTTTCGTGTTATCCCCTAACCTAACGCAGCCAAGCCGCAACCACGGTAGGACGGATTTTCAATCCGTCCGGACGGATTAAAAATCCGTCCTACAACATCTCCGCATCTTGCGGGCCTATTTTTTCTCCGGACCGGTGATGGGATTTCCCCCAAAAACGACGCGGTAATCGCGGGTGAGCCAACGTATCAAAATTTCCCGCTCGATGGCGCCCAGATGGATCACGCCGGTTTTTTCGTTCCCGGGCGCGAATTCCAGTTTATGCACTTCGGCCCCCGGTCCTACCAGGTTGCGGAACGCGGGCATGTCATTGTTGCGCTTGTGCCGCAGCGGATGGCCGGGATTCATGATCATCAGCCGCAGCCAATCCTGCGAGCCGTAATCGGTCAGATCGGGGCCGTCTTTCACCCCTTCGGTGACATCCTTTTTGGCTTGGGGGTCAAACAAGGTCATGGTATGACAAGAAGCACAGTTGTTCAAAAAGGCTTCCCGGCCCGGTTTCTCCCAGTCCTTGTGGCGTTTGGGTTTTGGATTTTTTTGATCGGCCAGCCATTTGGCCAACAGGTCGAAATCGGCCTCCTCCTCGGCGATTTCTTTCCGGGCGCGTTCGGGATTTCGTTTCCGGCTTTTTTGCCGCTGTTTTTCCAGCTTGGCCCGCCAGCTTTTCATGCCCCCCAGATTCGTTAAGCCAAAGTATTTTTCCTCGGCCGGATTGGCCAACAGGCCGCGAAGCCATTTCTCACTGGCCCAGTCCCCCAGGTCGGTGGCCTTGAAGGGGCCTTTCGCCTCCTTTAAAACCTCCGGCAAGGGATCGGCCGAATAGCGATGGCAACTCGCGCATTTTTCCATGAACAATTTCGGACCCTGGGTCAAGGGATCGTGCCGCAGCAGATACTTGGCCCCTTCCTCGGGAATCTTTTCCCCGAGCTGGACGGCCCGCTGGGCCAGGGCGTCCTGGACCTGGACCGCCTTCTGGTATTCCTCATTGTGTTGGTCCTCGTTCCACGCCAGGAACGTGAGCAGGGCGACCCCTGACAACAGGGCGACTACGACGAGGACGCCGACAAAATGCCCGAACTTCCGCAGCCGCCCGTGGCCCAACAGCGGCAACAGGGCCAAAAGCAGGATCACGCCGAAGGGAACGATCACGGTGGCGATGATTTTCAAATCGCCCGGGAAATACTTGAGCAGTTGAAAAAGGAAAAAGAAATACCATTCGGGGCGCGGATCATATTTGGTCGCGGGATCGGCGGGAGCGTCGAGATTGGCCCCCAGGCCGTCCTTGCCGGCGTGGGCGATTTGCTCGTACAGGCCAGGCTCCCCGGCGTCGGCGGGCCGCTCGATGTGGTTGCCGTGGCCGGCGAAAACCACCAGGCACAGCATCACGCCGAAGACCAGCATGCACATCACCATGTCGCGGAAGGCCTGGTCGGGCCAGAACAGGCCTTCGCCTTTCGCGTTGGCCGGGACGGTGACCCCATGCCGGCGAAAGACCGCGATGTGGGCGATCAGCAGCACGATCAACAGCAGCGGCAGAATGCCGACGTGCAGGGCGTAGAAATGCGTGAGCGTGTGATGGCCGTATTCCGAGCCGCCGAGGATGATTTTTTCCAGAAACGCCCCGAGCACCGGCAATTCCGCGGCAATGGTGGTGGCCACCTGCGTGGCCCAGTAGCCTTTCTGGTCCCACGGCAACAGGTAGCCGGTCAGGCCCAGGCCCAGAACGATGCCCATGAGGCCCAGGCCGAGCCACCAGTTGATCTCGCGCGGGGGCAGGTGCGCGCCGGCGATGACTACTTGCAGCATGTGCAAGCCCAACAGCACGACCATGGTCTGCGAGCCGAAATGGTGCAGGCCGCGGATCAGCCAGCCGAAATCCATGTGGTATTGAATGAAGTACACGCTGCCCCAGGCCGTGCTCTCGCCCGGACTGTAGTGGAACATGAGCAAAACGCCGGTGAGGAGCTGGATCGAGAAGACGAAGGCCAGGCAGCTTCCCCAGACGTAGCGCCACTTGGCGCCGCCGGGAATATGCTCCAGGAGCAGGACCTCCAGCAACTTGCGGTAGCCGGTGCGATGGTCCAGCCAGTCGAAAAATTTTCCAGCCACAAGGTTCTCGGAATCAGGAATCAGGGGTCAGTGTAGTCGTCACGCTCCGCGTGACGAGTCCTCTCACGCGGAGCGTGAGGACTACACTACGACTAGGCCGCGTCAGGCCTTGACGATTTTTTCCGCGGAATCCTTGGAAAAGTTGAGGTATTCCACGAGCAGCAGATCGCGATTGGTGGGGTCGGGGTTGGCCGGGTCGGGGATGCGTTCCCAGTTTTCCAGCAAATCCATGCCGCGTTTGGCCGGATTGGCGGCATTGGCCCTGGACCCCTCGAGTTTGAACGTGGCCCCGTGGCAGGGGCAGGCGAAGGGGGCGCTTTGTCCGGGGCTGGCGTTGATCGAGCAGCCCATGTGCGGGCAGATGGTGGTGAAGATGCGCAGGTCCTTGTCGCCGTTGCCGAACTTGACCACCCACACCCGGCCGACGATGTCGTTGGGATGGTACGTCCAGGCATCCTGGCGGACGTTGCGGATCACTCCTTCCTTCGGCACGTCGTCCTTCAACTCGCTGATTTTGATGCCCTCGACGGGCCGCAGGCCGCGGGCGCGCGGCGGCCGGTTCCGCGGATCCAACAAGTAGGCGATGGCCGGCAGCCCCACTATGACGCTGAATAGGGCCCCCATACCATGAATGCACCAGCGCAAAAACGAGCGGCGTTGTGGATCGATCATGGCAGGATCTCGACAAGAGTGTAGTCCTCACGCTCCGCGTGAGGACTCGTCACGCGGAGCGTGACGACTACAGCGATCGTGTGGCAGGAACCGTTCCCGGTCTAGGTTTTATATTACCGGCTGAAAAACGATTGTCAATTAAACAGTTTAGCGGGGAGCCGGAGGCGGCCGGGAGGACTACCCCGCGGTCGCCTTCGGCTCCCCGCTAAACGAATTGCGCCCTTACCGGGCCACGAACTTCTGCACGCGCTTGCCCTGGATCTCGGTCACGTACATGGCCCCTTGCGAATCCAGGCACACCCAGTGCGGCAGGTTAAACTCTCCGGCGCCGGCCCCTTTGGCCCCCCACTTGCCCAGGGTTTTGCCGTCGAGGTTCAGCAAGTTGACCAGGTGGGCCCGGCCATCGGCCAGGTACATCCCGTCTTTATGCAGGAACAGGCCGAACGGGGCGCCGCTTTTGGGCCACTGGGCGAGATATTTTCCCTCGCTATCGAAGACCTGCACGCGGTTGTTCTCGCGGTCGCCGACAAACACCTTGCCCTTGGCGTCCACGCACAGGACGTGCGGCAGATTGAACTCGCCGTCGCCCTTGCCCTTCTTGCCCCACTCCTTTAGATACTTGCCGTCCTTGGCGAACTTGACGACGCGGTTATTGCCGTAGCCGTCGGCGACGTAGATGTCGCCGGCGGCGGTGACGGCCACGTCGGCCGGCTTGTTGAACTTGTCCGGCGTATCCCCCGGCTGGTCCTTTTTGCCCAGGGTCAAGAGCAGCTTGCCCTTGGCATTGAACTTCATCACCAGGTGGTTGCCGACGTCCGTGATCCAGACGTTGTCGCCGCCATCGATGCGCAGGCCATGCGCGGTCTTGATCAGGTCATCGCCCCAGGAGCGGAGGAACTTGCCGGCGCGATCGAAGACGGCGATGGGCTGTTTGCCGCGATGAAAGACGTACACCCGATCGGCCGAATCGGTGGCCACGGCGGCGACCTGGCCGAACTCGAAGTTGTCGGGCAGCTTTGGCCAGTTGGCCACGACCTGGTAATCGGGCACCTTGGCCGGCTGCAAGTTGGACCGGCCGAGGAGGGCCACGCCGCCCATCACGGCCACGCTGACTACGAGAATCACTCTTTTCATGGTTTTTTCTCCTTTTTCGCGGGCAATCCATTTAGCCGGCGAGCTTGCTCGCCGTGAAACTAGATGCTGGCCGCGGCGAGCAAGCTCGCCAGCTAAAATAATATGTCAATTACCATCCCTCCACTCCACCACTCACCACTCCACCACACCACTTTCGTTACAAAGTCCTGTAGCGTTCCTGGGGAATCTAAGTTACCATAGAAGAAGCAAAAAGCGAGGGGTTTCGGTCGCCGAGCCCTGAATAGGTTACCCGCGGAGGATGTTACTCATGTGCCGGTTTGGTTTGCGATGTGTTTCCCCAGGAGCGATGGCCGCTTTGGGTGTGGTCCTGATCCTGGCGGCCAGAACCCGCGCGGACGACGGCGACCCGCGGGCACGGGTCCTGGAACTGAACAAGATTACCGGCGCCGACCCGCTCCTGGCCAAGGTGCGCGAACTGAAAGCCAATCCGGAGCTGGCCAAGAAGCTGGTGCAAGCCGGGCTCCCCGTCGCCAAGGAAAAAGGGGCCTTGCACTACAACGCCGCCCTGGTGCTGGCCCATGCCGCCGCCGACTTGAAAGACCTCAAGGCCGGCGAGGTCTACTATCGTCTATGCATGCAACAGGCCGCCAAGCTTCAATCCACCAAAAAGCTCCTCGAATCCTATGGCGGGCTGATCGACCTGCTCTACGACAGCAAGAAATTTAACGAAAGCGTGCGCGTGTGCCGCGAGTTGCTCGAGCTGAAGATGGACGACGGCAAGCCGCGCATCGTCCTGGGGCCCATTACCAACCGCTTCGGCGACATCGATTACGTCGAGATCGATTTTGACGCCGCCGGCCTGTTGAAACCTGGCGTCCATCGTTTGCTCATCCAGGCCATCACCAAGCAAGGCAAATACGACCAGGCCATCAAGCTGGTGGAAAACCTGATCAAGGATCGCGATCATTGGATGGAACGCCAGCTCAAGGCCTGGGTGCTGAACGAGGCGGGTCGCTTCTCCGAAGCCGCCAAGACCTACGAGGACGTCATCGACCGGGTCAAAAACGACAAAAGCCCCCGCCTCCAGGAAGAGGACCGCGAATTCTACCTCTACCGCTATCGCTACCTGCTCAGCCACATCTACGTGGACCTGAAACATATCGACCGGGCCAGCGAGCATCTGCAAGCGCTGCTGAAAAAGAAGCCGGACGATCCTGGCTTGCATAACGACCTGGGCTACATCTGGGCCGACCATGACGTGAAACTGGAAGAAGCGGAAAAGCTGATCCGCAAGGCCCTGGACCTGGACCGCAAGCGCCGCCAGGACCTGAAAAAGGTCAACCCCGACATCGAGGACAAGGACAACGGGGCTTACCTCGACAGCCTGGGCTGGGTGCTGTTCAAGCAGAAGAAATATAAGGAAGCCAAGGAATGGCTTCTCAAGGCGCTCGAGGACAAGAGCAGCCAGCACATCGAGATTTACGATCATCTGGGCGACGTGCACATGGCCCTGGGCGAGCGCGCGGCGGCGCTGGCCGCCTGGCGCAAGGGCCTGGAAGTGGTCGGCGAGGGCCGCCGTGAAATGGAACGCAAGACCGCCGTCGAGAAGAAGCTGGAAAAGTTCAGCCCCAAGTAAGAGGGGGGTTCGGGCATTTACCCTCCGGGAAACAGCCGGTTTTCCCGGGGGGTTTTCTTTTCCAAAGCCCAGGGACCGCCGTCCCTGGGCTTTATTGGGAATATAAAAACCCCATGAGTCTTTTGCCTGCCGTCCTGGGTGGTCTTGCCCTTCGCCCGCAAGGCCCGCCGGCCTGGCCCCCTGCCGATCCGGAAGTTCTCCAAGCCTTGCAAGCGGCCTTTCGCGACGGGTCCTGGGGCAAATACCACGGGCCGCACGTGGCCGCCCTACTTGCCGCCTTGCGCGAATACCACGGCATTCCTTTCGCCTTGACGTGCGGCAGCGGCACTTTCGCGGTCGAGTTGGCCTTGCGCGCCTTGAAGATCGGCCCCGGCGACGAGGTCCTCCTGGCCGCCTACGACTACAGCGGTAATTTCCTGAACGTGCACGCGGTCGGCGCTGTGCCCGTCCTGGTCGATGTTGACCCAGACAATTGGAACCTGCGGGTGGAAAATCTGGGCGCCGCCCTGGGGCCGAAAACCCGTGCCATTCTTGTCTCCCACCTTCACGGCGGCGTGGTCCCCATGCGCGACGTCGTCAACCAGGCCCACGCCCGCGGCCTGTCGGTGATCGAGGACGCCGCCCAGTGTCCCGGCGCGATGATCCAGGGAAAAAAAGCGGGTACCTGGGGCGACGCCGGCATCCTGAGCTTCGGCGGCTCGAAACTGCTCAGCGCCGGCCGCGGCGGGGCGCTGCTCACCTCCCGCGCGGACGTTTATCAACGGGCCAAAACCGCCGCCTTCCGCGGCAACCTCCTCTGCCCGCTTTCCGAATTGCAGGCCGCCGTCCTGCTTCCCCAGCTCGTCAAGCTCGATGGCCGCAATGATTTACGCACCCGCGGCGTGCAGGAATTGACCCGCCGCTTGCAAGAGGTTCCGGGGTTGCGTTCATTTCGCAATACGGCCGCGGATTGCCAGCCGGGGTATTACAAACTGGGATTGCAATTCGAGGCGACGGAATTTGGCCTGTCCCGGCGGCGGTTTGTCTGCGCCGTGCAGGCCGAGGGCATCGCCCTGGACGAGGGATTTGCCGCCCTGCACGTGGGCCGCTCACCCAAGCGCTTTCGCCAGGTGGGCGACCTGGCCGAGGCCGCGCGGGCCCATGAGGGCGCCGTGATCCTGCATCATCCCGTGCTCTTAGGAAGCGACGCCGATCTGGAAGAGGTAGCGGCCGCCGTGAAAAAGATTCGACAGTCTGCCGATCAGTTGCGAGAATAAGGATTCGTGGAAAACTCCCTTTGGGTTGCGTCGTGAAAGTTCGCTTGGCGGTTTCGCGCACGCAGCATCGTCGCTGGAGCGTGTCCCTAACCAAGGTAAAATCCATGCGTTTCCTCATGATCGGCGGTTTTCTCGGCGCCGGCAAGACCACCACCCTGGCCCGCCTGGCCCGCCATTACCTGGCCCGCGGCCGGAAAATCGGTCTGGTCACCAACGACCAGGCCCAGGACCTGGTCGATACCCACGCGCTGCGCGAGCAGGGCTTTCCCGTCGAGGAAGTGGCCGGCGCCTGTTTCTGCTGCAAGTTCAACGATCTGCTCGCCAAGGTCGAAACCCTCGAAGGCCGCGACCGGCCCGACGTGATCCTGGCCGAGCCGGTGGGCAGTTGCACCGACCTGGTGGCCACCGTGGTGCAGCCTCTGAAAGACCTGTACCAGAGCCGTTTTTCCGTGGCCCCCTATGCCGTGATCTTCAAGCCCAGCCACGGCCTGAAGATTTTGCGCAATGAAGGCGCCGGCTTCTCCGCCAAGGCGGCCTACATCTTTCGCAAGCAACTGCAAGAGGCCGACCTCATTCTCCTCAACCGCATTGATGAAATGCCCCCAGAGGGCATTGAGGAACTCGAGGAGTTGGTCGCTTCCCAGTATCCCGGCGTGCCGCTGGCGCGCGTGTCCGCCAAGACCGGCCAGGGCTTTGCCGCCCTGACCGAGCTGCTCGATCAGGACGGCAATTTCGGCGGCAAGATTCTGGACATCGATTACGACGTGTACGCCGCCGGCGAGGCGGAACTCGGCTGGCTCAACAGCAGTGTCCACGTGCGCGGCCAGGCCCCTTTTTCGCTCGACGCTTTCTTGCTCGACGTGCTCCGCGACCTGCAAGCGCGGCTACTCCACCTGGGGGCCGAGGTGGCCCATCTCAAGGTGATCGGCCTGTGGGAAGGCTTTTTCGGCGTGGCCAACCTGGTCAGCAGCCAGACGGCCCCGGAATTATCGCTGCCGTCGCACTGCCAGGCGGCCGAGGCCGACGTCATCGTCAACGCCCGCGTGGCCCTGGACCCGGTGGTTCTCGAAGAGCAGGTGAGCCAGAGCGTGGCCAGCACGTGCCGGACGCGCGGCGCCCACGCCGTCGTGCACCAGACGCAAAGCTTCCGCCCCGGCCGGCCGCAACCGACCCACCGCTATGCGGCGGCTCGAGGTTATACTGCACGCGGCCGAAATGGAAGTTGGTAGTGAGCGGGCTGTAGCCCGTTACTGGGGCCGGTTCAAGCTGGGGCCGCCCAGTTGGCCAATAAGGCCGCTCTGGTTTGATGCAACACCTGCCTGCCTTCGTATGGCTTTGCGGATCAGATCCCTTGTTGGCCAAGTTATTTTGAGTAGGCCAACAAGGGAATAGTAGTGCCGAAAGCCCGCAACCAAGAACCAAGCAATCTTGCCCGCGCGAAGTATTTTCGGACAGCCTCTGACTAACCGCTCCGAAACCCGCGGCTCGAAGACTCGCCGGCGGGCTTGAAATCCAAAGCGAGCAAGGGACCGCATGCCCTACAACCCCATGGAGTTGATGATCTGCTGCGCCGCCCGCGCCCTGGAGGACGGCCGCACCGTCGCGGTCGGCACGGGGGCGCCGTGCGCCGCGGCCATGCTGGCGCAGCGGACGGCGGCGCCGAACCTGGTCATCTTTTTCGAGGCCGGCGGCGTCGGGCCGCAGCTGCCGACCATGCCCATCAGTGTCGGCGACTCGCGCACCTTCTATCGCGGCCTCATGGCCACCAGCATGGCCGACGTCATGGAAACCTGCCAGCGCGGCATGATGGA
>CAZFGM010000294.1:0-8687 GCA_964518515.1 uncultured Alcaligenaceae bacterium
TTCAAGAAAATCCCCATTTATTACTCTTGGATAACATGTTATGTTAAAAATTGTTCAGGAGGGGAAAATCATGACCCAAACGGTGGAACAATTGAAGTCGCAAATTGGCGGCCTTTCCCAACGGGAGCGGGCCGAGTTGGCCCATTTCATCCTCACCACGTTGGACCCGGAAGAGGACGAGAAGGAAGTCGCTGCCGCGTGGGAGGCCGAGGTGGCTCGGCGGGTCGAGCAAATCAACAGCGGCCAGATTGTCGGTAAACCAGCGGACCAACTCTTTGCCGAATTGCGCCAGCAATACCCATGAAACCCGTGTACTTCCATCCGGAGGCGGAAGCCGAATTTCGCGCCGCCATTGGCTATTACGAAGGTCAGCGCGAAGGTCTGGGTGGAGAATATCGGGCCGAAATTGAGGCCGCCGTTCGCCGCATCCAACAGACCCCAACCGCCTTCGCCCAATACGACGATCGTGGCACGCGCAGGTGCCTGGTCCGTCGCTTTCCCTACACCATTTACTTCGCGGAATATCTGGGTCGCCGCCGTGGCTCATCAAAAACGCCGTCCGGGCTACTGGGCCGCCCGCTCGCCCGAAGATGGTTGATGGTGGTTTCCGGCGCGGGTCTCCGACCCCGCCGGTCCGCCGACCGCAGGTCTCCTCTTCTGGCCGCGGCCGCTCGGCGAACGAGAGACCTTCGGTCGGGCCGCGGCGGGGGTCGGAGACCCGCGCCGAACAGAGTTGCCCCTCCCTCGCCCCCAACCTTGCAGAATCAACTTCTCCCTTGTTCGGCGTGGGTCTCCGTCCCCGCCGTTCCGCCGACCGCAGGTCTCCTCTTCTGACCGTGACCGCTCGGCGAACGGGAGACCTGCGGTCGGACCGCGGCGGGGTCAGAGACCAGCGCCGAACAGAGTTGTTCACCCTTACCTTCCTTTTTTTTCCGCCTTGGCAGGAAGCGGGAATTGTTCTAAACGGTCCAAGATGTCCTGGCATAACTGGTCGAAGGTAATGCAGTGAATTTGTTTTGAGTGAATCAGCACGTGTTGTTGCCGCCAGCGCAGGCTTCGGTCGGGCCGCGGCGGGGTCGGAGACCCGCGCCGAACAGTGTTGCCCCTCCCTCGCCCCGAACTTGCTGGGTATGCCGGATACAGCATATGGTTTTGGCGAGCGGCCTGGTATGATAGGCATGAGGAGGTATGACATGCCGATCTTGGCGGCACTAACCCCTTGAGTGGATTACACTCACCCACTATGCTGTGGATGTTTCCCGTTGATACAGGGAGAACTTTATTGTGCCCGTGGAACAACAGCCGCCTGAGGTGCTGGCTTTACTTATCGCCGATCATGTGCATCGGGACGAGGAAACGGGCAAGTTCTTCGTCTTGGGAACGCGCGCTTCGATCGGTGCGGCCGCCTTTCCTTTCCGTTGTCCCAGCCTGGGGTTTTATGCAGCAATGACGGACGGACGCGCTGAGACAGCGGTCAAACTTCGCTTGATCGATGCAGAGGAGGCACGTGAACCCATCCTGGAATTTGACACCACGGTGAATTTCCTCGATCCAACAGAGGATGTCCAGGTCGCTTTTCGCCTGAGCGATCTGGTTTTTCCCGAACCGGGGGACTATCGCTGGCAACTTTTTGGAGCGGGTCAGTTTCTGCGGGAACGCCGGTTCCTCGTGATCCCATTGGAGAACCCTGACAACCCTTGAGAGCCTGAACTGCTATGGGAGTACAAGATGAAGCCAACTGAAAAAGCCAAGGTTACCGTCCTGGTAACGCATTCGATTCCCCTGGATCAACTCAAGAAATGGGCTAGCCCAAAGCCCCTGCGCCGGCCAGTACCCCGGCCCAAGAATTAACTCCTTGTTCGGCGCGGGTCTCCGACCCCGCCGGTCCGCCGACCCTGTTCGGCGCGGGTCTCCGACCCCGCCGATCCGCCGACTGAGGTCTCCTCTTCCGACCGTGGCTCCAGAAAAAGTACCCATGAAACCCGTGTTCTTCCACCGGAAGCTGAAGCTGAATTCCACGGGGCCATCGCCTACTACGAAGGACAGCGCGAGGGCTTGGGAGGAGAGTAGCACGCGGAAATCGAAGCCGCCATCGGGCGAATGCAGCGAAACCCGGCGGCCAAAGACCAGGGGTTTACCCCGTGTTCGCTGGTGGATTTCGCCAAACGCAACATGAAATTCCGCGGCGAAGATTTGGCCGGCGAGCATCTGGCCCAACCCGTAACTCTGGCCGATCTCAAAGAGAGTTGGTGTCGGGCCGCCGGACAAGCGGAAGAATGGTTTAGCAAAATGCCCGTACGTGATTGTGGCTGTTTATTTTTGAATAGCCAGGGTCAGCCTTTTTCTCCCGATCCAACTAGTCCTGATTTGCCTGCCATCCCGCGCCATTATGGTTCTCTCCGCGGAGCTTGGCCCAAGGTTCCTACGCTTCTTCCGGGCCCTTGCCTGGAAGAAGTGGCCCCTTCGGGGCAGATGAAAAATTGCCAATTGCCAATTACCAATTGCCAATTGCCAATTTTGGAAGTGATTCAACCAGGTTTTTCCATGGCACCAGGTTTTTCCAATTGGCAATTGGTAATTGGCATTTGGCAATTTTTGATTATCAGTTTGCGACAACTTTTTGTCGCAAAAACGGCCCAAGGTTCCAAACAGGTAATCCGGTAAATCCCTCGCCCCTTGTGGGATTGGCTTGATCGGTTACAATAAAATACCATGCCCGTCAAACCCAAAGTCTTCGTTACCCGCATTCTCCCCGACGCCGGCCTCAGGCTGATCAAAGACGCCTGCGCTGCGGAAATCTGGACCGATCCGCTGCCGCCGCCGCCGGCGGTTATCCGCCAGAAGATCGCCGGCTGTGACGGCCTGGTGTCGCTGTTGACCGACAAGATCGACGCCGCCCTGCTCGACGCGGCGCCGCGGCTCAAGGTCGTGAGTAACTTCGCCGTCGGCTTCAACAACATCGACGTCCCCGCCTGCACCGAGCGCGGCATCTGCGTCGGCAACACCCCGGGCGTCTTGACCGAGGCCACGGCCGACATGGCGTTTTGCCTCTTGATCGCCGCCGCTCGCCGCGTGGTCGAGGGTCATCAATACACGCTAGCCGGCAAGTGGAAAACGTGGGAGCCGCTCGGTCATCTCGGACAGGATCTGGCCGGCCGCACCCTCGGCGTCATCGGCATGGGTCGCATCGGCTACGCCCTGGCCAAGCGCTGTCACGGCGGCTGGGATATGAAGGTTCTGTATCACGATGTTCAGCGCAATCCCAAGGCGGAAAGCGATCTTGGCGCCCGGTTCGTGGATCTCGATACGCTGCTACGCGAGTCCGATTTCGTTTCCCTGCACGCCGATCTGAACGACAAAACGCGCGGCATGATCGGGACCGAGCAGTTCCAGAAAATGAAGCGGACCGGGGTGTTCATCAATTCCGCCCGCGGCCCGTTAGTGGATCAGAAGGCCCTGGCCGCCGCCCTGAAAAACGGCACGATCTTCGCCGCCGGGTTGGACGTCACCGATCCCGAGCCGCCGGCCATGGACGATCCCCTGCTGAAACTGGCCAACGTCATTCTCGCTCCGCACATCGCCAGCGCCACGGTCCAGACGCGCAACGCCATGGCGGAAATCTGCGCCAACAACCTCCTGGCCGGCGTCAGCGGGCAGAATCTGCCCGCGTGGGTCAATCCCGAGGTGGAAGGGAAACGGCGGAAATAACCTGTCTTTGCCGGGAAAAGGAAATGGGGTATTCTGGTTTCAGGAGGAAACTATGTCCATTGAAGTATTGCGGTCGGAAAAAAGTTGGCTTCAGAAAACTCCCGGTGTGTGCGGCGGTGAAGCTTGTATTCGCAACACACGCTATCCGGTCCATAGTTTGGTGGAATGGAAAAAACTTGGGGTATCGGACGCCCGCATCCTGGAACATCATCCTGATTTGCGCCAAGCCGATTTGGATGTTGCCTGGGCTTATTATGAACAGCATCCCGAGGAGATTGACCAAGCCATTCGTGAGGATGAGGAAGCCTGATCCATGGCGAAACTGTACGCGGATGAAAACTTCGCTTTCCCTGTCGTGTTGGAAATGCGGAATTTAGGGCATGATGTCCTCACGGCCCAGGAGGCTGGTCAAGCGGGCAAGGGAATAGTCGATGAAGATGTTCTGGCTTTCGCCATTTCCCAAACCCGCGCGGTACTAACTTTTAATCGGAAGCATTTTATTCGCCTACATGGCCGAATTTTCCCTCACGATGGCATCCTTGTGTGCACCAAGGATGACGATGTTTTGGCCCTGGCCAACCGCATCCACCAGGCCCTTGGCCAGTGCCCCAATCTGCAAAACCAGCTTCTGCGAATCAACAAACCTTCGACCCCGTGAATAATGAAACCGAATCGCTGCTTGCGGCTCCTCGCCCTGGCCTGCTAGAATGGCGAACGATAATAAGGCCAAGCGCGGAGCACCCTCATGCGGACCAAAGAAAACGAATTGAACGAAGCCGCCTTTCGACGCCTGGAGAACAACCTCAAGCAAATCTACCCTTACGGGCACTATGTTGCCTTTTTGGACGGCGAAATCGTTGCGGATGCCGCCGAGTTTGACGGACTCCATGCTAAGTTGAAAGCGACTGGCAAGGATCCGTTCAAGGCATTCATTGTGCGGGCGGGGCATAGTTACCCGAAAAAAGCCATCATCTTCCCGATTGGGTGATTTCGCAATGCCCCCATCCCATGAGCAACGCAATCCGTATGAGGGGTCTCCGCCGCGCCCGTGGATTGTCGTTCGCCTGGAAGGAAAAGACGGCAGCACACAGGAATTAAGGCTGATTGCCCAACGGACGTAACCCATGCCAACCTGGTCCGACCGGTACCTGCGCCATTTCACCTATTTCTTCGGCAAACCGTTTGATATCGAAGTGTATCGCAAGGACGAGGTCACTTCCCTGCGCATCGCCACCTTCGATCACGGCTACAAAAACTATCGCATTTACGCATCCCTGGGCCTGTCCGACCAGGCCGAGTTGAAGGACATCGGCGAGGTGATTCTCCTGGCCGATGACAAGGGCAAGGACCTTCCGTTCCTGTTCGTCAATGCCCTGTTTTTCATTTTGGAAAAGCGGATTCCGCTGGGCTCGCGGTTCGCCATCGGCGGCATCGAGGTTCTGAACCCGGATTTCGCCGAGTATTACCAGAAGCAGGCCATATATTTCACCCTGGCCGACGGCTTTGCCGAAGGCTTCGAGCAAGTCAAGCACCACGGGGACATCGGCCTGGTCTTTCAAGGCTTGTTCATTTCCTGGGCGGAGCACGATTTTTTGAACCGCCACGGCGGGGCGGAGCTCGAGGAAAAGATCAAGGCCCAGGAATCCGACACGTTCAGCCTGCGGCGGCCGTCGTGCGTGGGCTGAGCGGACTACCACTTGAGGACGCCAAACAGGTTCGAAAATTGGTCCGTCCAAATAGGATAGCGCGGATTCGGCTCGACCGGCTGCCACAGGGGCACGGTCGTTTTATTCCGTTCCGTTTGCATGGCCTGGAGCTTGCTGGTGTCCTCGGTGGGCGGAGTAAGTAAGACCCAATGGGAGGCCAGCTTGCCGATTTCTTCCACTTTGATCTGGTCATCCGCCCCCAAGCACTTCATGGGCCGCGGACCTTCCGCAGCCAGATTGCCCAGAATAGGCTCCAGGTGCAGGTAGCGGTTGGAAATGTGAAAGACCAAGAGGCCATTGTCGACCAGGCGATTCTGGTAAATCGCCAGGGCCTCGCGCGTCAAGAGGTGCACCGGAATGGCATCCGACGTGAATGCGTCGATGATGATCAGGCCGAATTTTTCCGGGCTGCGTTCGAGGGACAGGCGGGCGTCGCCGGCAACCACGTCAATCCGGCCCCGGCTGAGCTTGAGGAACGTGAACAGCCGCGGGTTCTCGGCAATGGCGATCACCGCCGGATCGATCTCGAAAAAGGTCCAGTGCTGATTTTCCTGGGCGTAACACGCCAGGGCGCCGGTGCCCAGGCCGACTATGGCCACCCGCTCCAAGCGCGGATCGCCTTTGCCTTCCAGGATCTTAAGTAATTGGCCGATCGGTCCGCTCGGATGGTAATACGTTCGCGGCGTGCTCTTTTCAACCGGGTGCAAGCTTTGCTGGCCATGGATCGTATTGCCGTGGATCAAGTAGCGGAAATCGTCATCACTGGTCACCCGGTGTACGCCAAAGAAACTGCGGACACGGTATTCCGGTGGGCCGTGCAGGCCCGGATAGGCGAGGCTGGCAAACAAAATCAAGCTCATGCCCAGGGCGAAACGATAGGGCCGTTCGTAAAACGTGTAGCACACCAGGAGCGGCAGGGCAAAAAAGACAGCGACGCTCAGGGGGCCGGGCGGCACATTCAGCCCTTGGCCGACGAAAATGAGGCCGGCGGTCAGGGCCCCGATCAAAATCGGCCCCAGCCAATCCAGGCGATTCCAGGCCGTCTCGGACGACTTCGTGGTTTGGGCCGGCCGCAAAAAGCAGGCCGCCACAAGCCCCAGCGGATATTCCACCACGCTCTTTAACACCAAAGGCGCCACCAGGCCGTTGACCAGGCCGCCCAGCACCCCCCCCAGGGCCAGCCACAGATAAAACTCGGTGAGCTGGCCGACGTCGGGACGCGTGCGGGCCAGCTCGCCGTGACACATCAAGGCGATCACGAAAAAACCCGCCAAATGCAGGGGGACGACAACCAGCATCGGGTCCGCGGCCTCCAGCAGCAACATCAGCAACAGCACCAGGACCGCCAGCGGCATGGCCCGGACCATAGGACGATGCCAACCTTGCCCCCAGCGCGTGAACGCCAAAATGTAGGTTCCCAGGTAAAGAGCCATGGGCACGACCCACAACAGCGGCATGGCCGCCAGATCGGTGGTGATGTGCAGCGTGACGCTCAGCATCAGGCTCGACGGCACCAGGGCCAAGGCCAGCCAGCGGGCCCGTTGCCAGCGCGTCGGCGCTAAGCCGGCGGGCCGCGGTTCTGGGGGTTTTACCCTTTCCGCGGTAGCTATTAATTGCCTCGGAGTCTCGCGGGCACTCCGCCACAACCACAGCGCCGCTCCCGCCGTGAGCACCACCAGCAGGACATACCCACCGGCCCACAACCAGCTCTGGTCATCCAGATCCAGGTTGGGCTCCACCACGAAGGGATAACTCAACAAGCCAAGCATGCTGCCCAGGTTGCTGGCCGCGTACAGGAAATAGGGATCGCCGGCGCGGACATGGCCGGTGCTGGCGAACCAGCGCTGCAAGAGCGGCCCGCTGGCCGCCGCCAGCACAAACGGCAAACCGACCGACAACAGCAGCACGCCCCACAGCCAAAACACCGGAAAGCTTTGCGCGGGAGGAACCGCCTTTGCAAGATCCATCGGCAGCATCAGCAGGGGAAGCAAGAGCAGGCCGGTGTGGAGGGCGGCATGGCGGCGCACCCCCAGCCAGGCCGGCCCGGCGTGGGCCAGGACATAACCCGCCAGCAGCCCCGCCTGGAAAAAGACCAGGCACCCGATCCAGACCGCCGGCGATCCGCCCAAGAGCGGCAGCATCATCTTGCCGACCATCGGTTGAACCAGAAACAACAGCCCGGAGCTGACGAAAAGTGTCAGGGCAAAAAACCACGGCATGGCTTTCAATATAGGCGAACCGAAGGAAAAAGGTTAACGTGAGGGGTGAGGGGAACCGCGCTGGAAGATAAAAAATATTGTAAGCGTTCAGCACTCGGCGTTCAGCAATCAGCAGTTCTGAATGGACAAGCGTTCGTGGAAACGACCTGAATCCCGAAACATTCTTGTTCGCCCAGTTTCGATATGGTAGGGTAAAAAAAAATTTAATTGTTGGGACCGTGGAAGCGATTCATGGCCGCTGCCTCTTTTACGCCGCGTGTCCGCCTCATGGCGATCTGTGACAACGTTCGAGAAAGTAGGACGGAACCTGGTGTATATCACCTGAAAGGAGTTCGCCACGGAATTGTTGCCCATGCTTTTCCTTTTGTTCCGCGGCAGCTTTGGCTCTTCTTGCTTCTTTCGAGTCCCCGCCCCGGCACGTTTCCGGGTTATGTTCGCGTGGTTGACGACAGAAGCGACAAGGCCATCTTCTACGCGCACCTGCAACCGCGGCCTACCTTCGATGCCGGCGACCAAATGCTGCCTGGCCTTTCCCGGATTAGTTGCGCGTTTCCCGATGAAGGCCGGTACACGGTACAAGTTTGGTTTTTCCAAGAGCAGGGAAGCGATGTGTTAAAAGGAGAATTTCCTTTCTTTATTGCCAAAGAAGGTGCCTAACCATGAAAAAAAAATCGCGGAAGAACTTTCGAGGAGCCACGCTCCAGGAATTCGAAATGGTGCCGATCACCGATCCCGCCATTCAGGCGGCCCTCGACCGCATGGCCCGGCAGAAAAACCCGGTCGTTCCGGCCATCCTTCGCCAACACGCCAAGCAAACCGCCCGCAAAGCGAAGTGAACGGGACGGGGGGTGCCGGCGGTCGCTGTGGCCTTGGTGCTGGCCCCTTCGAGCCGCCCGGACCGGAGCTAAGCAGCTCGGCAAGATCGCCCTGGGCCGGTTTATTGCCAGGCGGGTGTTCCTGTTCTGCGCGAATCGGAATCAGCCAACGGCGCACCCCCATCCAGGCCGGCCCGGCGTGGGCCAGGACATAACCCGCCAGCAGCCCCGCCTGGAAA
>CAZFGM010000295.1:0-4651 GCA_964518515.1 uncultured Alcaligenaceae bacterium
TTTGCTCCGCGAACGGCTGAAGTGAGGAAGGCTCTTCTTTCTCCTTCTCTTTCTCCTTCTCCTTCTCTTTCTTCTTCTCCTCCTTACCTGCCATCAAGCGCAAGGCGCTTTCTCTTTTTCCTTCTCTTTTTCCTTCTCCTTCTCTTTCTCCTCTTTCCCTGCCATCAAACAGAAAGCGGTTCCTTCTTCTCCAAAGGGTAACTTCGGTCAGTCAAACCCTTCAGTAAGCCCACCAACATTCTAACAATCCTCAGCAAGCGTTCCTTTCCGGGGACAATTTCCTCGGGCATGAGCTTCCCCTTGGCGATCAGGACATCGAGGCCAGCCGCGCACTCAAAAGCCGACCCATTGGCAATGTCAAAAAACCGAGCCCGGTCCTTGGGAGAATATTTTCCGTTTCCTTCGGCAATGTTCAAAGGAATCGAAGTTGAAGCGCGATCCAGATGATCCTTATCTTCTCCAGACTTGTTTAGCTGTAAGTTCTCAATAACTCTGGGTTTTGGCTGGGGTATCGTTTGACCGAGGCACCAGCGGCGGTTCCGAGCCGGAAGCGTAAGCGACGGCCACGCCAAGCCTTCGGCCGTCGCTTACGCTTCCGGCTCGGACAATAAATCCCCGACCCCCCAGAGTTATTGAGAACTTACGTTTAGCTTCTCCAAGATTGGGGACAGCCAGGAGATAAAAGCGATGGCTTCTTTGTAAACTTCCAGCTTTTCGTGGTCGAACGACATGGCAATCTCCCGGAACTCATGACACGATTCAGTATAGTGACACAAGGGGAGAAGAGTCGCAAGAAGGAGAAAGAGAAGGAGAAGGAGAAAGAGAAGGAGAAGGAGAAAGAGAAGGAGAAGGAGAAGAAGGAGAAAGAAACTCTTATGGAACAGTTCCAATCACCGGATTGGCTGGACCGCGAGGACGAAGTGCTGGCCCCTTACGCCATGCATACGCGGGCCAGTCGCGGCCGGCGCTATCCCGAAGCGGCGCATCCCTACCGCACGGCTTACCCGCGCGACCGCGACCGCATCGTGCACAGCACCGCCTTTCGCCGGCTCATGTACAAGACCCAGGTCCTGGTCACGCAGACCAGCGACCATCACCGCACCCGCCTGACGCACACGCTCGAAGTCGCCCAGATCAGCCGTACCATCGCCAGGCAGCTTGGCCTCAACGAGGACCTGACCGAGGCCATCGCCCTGGCCCACGACCTGGGCCATCCGCCGTTCGGCCATGCCGGCGAAAACGCCCTGGATGAGTGCATGCGCGGCCACGGCGGCTTCTTCGAGCACAATCGCCACGGCCTGCGCATCCTTGAAGAGCTGGAATACCGCTACGCCGACTTCCCGGGCCTGAACCTGTCGTGGGAAGTGCTCGAGGCCCAGGCCATGCATTCCAAGCGCCGGGACGCCCCGGAAATCCAGGCCTATCTCGGCGCCGGCCAACCCCTCCTGGAAGCCCAGGTGGTCGATGCCGCCGACAGCCTGGCCTACAACACGCACGACATTGACGACGCTCTGGGCGTCGGCTTGATCGGTTTCGATGATCTGGCCGAGGTTTCCTTCTGGAAGCAGGCGGTCGAGCGCGTTTGCCGCAAGCATCCCGGGGTGGGCAAGCTTCAGTTTCAACCCACCGTCGTGCGCGCCCTCATCGACTGGCAGGTCGGTGATTTGCTCGAGCACACCCGGACCAATTTACGCGGCCATAAGATTCGCAGCGTGGCCGATGTCCGGAGCGTGGCTTGTCTTTTGGTTGATTTCAGTCCTGAGGTCAAGGCCCTGAAAAGCGAGCTGGAGAATTTTCTCCACCGCGCGGTGTACCGCCACCACCGCGTGTTGCGCATGGCGGCCAAGGGCAGCCGCCTGGTCGGGGCCTTGTTCGCCGAATATTTGCGGCAGCCGAGCCAGCTGCCGCCGCGCTACGCCCGCCGCGCCCAGGAAACCTCCGTGCCGCAGACGGTGTGCGATTACCTCGCCGGCATGACCGATCGCTTCGCCCAGGACGAGTATTTACGGCTGTTCCAGCCGTACACCATGGTGTAAAGGAAACGCTCGGCCTTGCCGGCCGTGAAAATCAGTTGTTGAGCCAAGTCGCCCGCGCTACGTCCGAACAGGAGGTCCTGAACAAGGGGTTGGAATCCGGCGGACGAGGATTCACTTCGGCCAGAATACCGCAAAGCCCTCGATATTGACAGGAATGCGGTACAGCGACCGCCCGGCGGTCACGTACAGCATCTTGCGATCGCGGCTGCCGAAGACGCAGTTGGTCGGCGTTTCCGGCGTGGCAATGAAGCCGATCTTCTTGCCGTCCGGGGTGAAGATATGGACGCCGCCCGTCTTGCCCTGTCCGGCGGTGGCGTAAATGTTGCCCTTCACGTCCAGGCACATGCCGTCGATGCCGCGGTCCTTGCCGAAATCGAAGAGGATTTTCTTCGGCCCGACCGTGCCGTCTTCCTTGAGCGGATAGGCCAAGAGGTGGCGATTGCCCGTGGGATGGTTGTCGGCCAGGTACAGCGTCTTCATGTCCGGCGCCAGGAGGATGCCGTTGGGTTTCTGCACGTCGGCGATGATCTGCGTGACCGTGCCGTCGGGGTCGATGCGGTAAACGCTTTCGGTGTCGATCTCGCGCGGCTCGCTGCCGGCATAGCGCGGATCGGTGAAGTAAACGCGGCCCTTCGTGTCGATGGTCAGGTCGTTGGGGCTGTTGAAGCGTTTGCCTTTCCACTTGTCGGCCAGGGTGCGAACGGTGCCGTCCTTTTCGGTGATGGAGACGCGGCGGTTGCCGCCGGTGTTGGCGCCTTCGCAGGCGAGGAGCCGGCCCCGCGGATCGAAGTCCAGGCCGTTGGCCCGGCCGCTCGGCTTGCGAAACTCGCTGGTTTTGCCGCTGGCGGGGTCGAACTTCATGATGCGGTTGCCAATGTCGCTGAAGTAGATGCAATGGTCGGGCCCGTAAGCCGGGCCTTCGGTGAACGCGCCTTCACTCCAGAGCTTTTCCAGCTTGGCGTCCTTAGGAACGATGGCCGAATCATCTCCGCCAACACCCTGGACAAAAACCAACGAAGCGAACAAGCCAAGAATTACGATGGGTCGCATGACAATTCTCCGGGGACAAGGTAACCGGCTATCATAATCGGGGGTGTTTGTTCCCGTTGCAAGTCTCTTCCGGAGATTTCATGTATCAACGGGGAAAGCTGCTGATTCTTCTGGCGCTGCTGGTCGGGGCCTCCTCGGCCTGGTCGTGGGGCCCGCACACGCACATCACCGCCGCGGCCCTCGTGGTCCTGCCCGAGCGCCAGCGTCTGGAAAAATACCTCGGCCCCGAGTTCCAGCGCCTTGCCAAGGATTACGTCTGGATGGCCGACTGGAAGGAAGCGGTCCGGCCGGACCATTACGCCGACGATTACCTGCTCTTCCCCGGCATGACGACGCACCTGTCGCACATGCTGCCCCAGGTGCGGCAGACCTACGAGCCGTACTTTCGCCGGGCCTTGCAAGCCATTCGCACCGAGTCGCCGCACAATGCGGCCCGCTGGGTCGGCAGCTTGTTGCACTTCGTGCAAGATTCCGGGTCGCCGCCGCACACCACCGGCATCGGCGGCCTGTTGCACGCCAAGATGGAGCAGTGGGTAGACGAAACCCAAATCGCCATTTCCGGCTATCAACCGCGCCTTTTAGGCAAAAACGAGGCGGAAGCGCTGCGCGGCTTCGTCAATCGCATGGAAAAGCTGGTGGCGTTTGCCAAGGTGCGTGCCCTCAAGCTGAAACCGCTGGTGGAGAATTTGACGGAACGCGTCAACCAGCCGCTGGAACTCGAGTGCGCTCTGGAAACCGCTCGCGTGACCACCGACGTGGTGCACACTTTATTCACGCTGGGTCTGGCCGAGCCGATAGAGCCGGGCTGCATTCTGGCAGGAAAAATACAGGCCCCACCGCCGGCCGGCTATGCCCGAGTGCCTGCCCGAATCCTTCTGGCGAATACTACCTTCGCCACTACCGCCGACGCCGACGGGAGCTTTCGATTTCGCCACCTGCCCGCCGGCAATTACAAGGTCTGGATTCAGGCGACCGGCTACGATGTCAAGGAGATTTCTTCGGTGGCGCTCCGGTCCGAAAAACCGACGCACCTGAAAGTCGAGCTGCAACCGGACGCCGTGCCGGGAAACCTGGTCCGCAATCCGCGCTTCCAGTTGTGCTGGCTCAAACCGGGACAACCTAATGGCTGGACGCGCGATCCGCTGAAGGCAGGGCGCTGGGCCAGCGCCTTGATTCGCGTGCCGGTGGACCAGAAATGCCGCCTGCAGGTGACCTTTCAACCCGGCAAGGAAGCGCCCGTGGCGGTGCGTTGGCGGGCCAACCCATCGCTGCCTGCCGATGGCCGGGAAACAGGCTTGAATCTGAAAAAACTAGACGCCAAAGGTCGCCGCATCGCCGACCTGGAGCCCGATCCGCGCCTGAAGCCTTTCGAAAAGGGATTTCTGTTTCTGGAAGTGCTCTTCGCGGTCGATTCGCTCGCGCCGGTTCTTCAACATGTCGCGGTAGGATTCTTGCCGAAACACAATCCTTGATTTCAACCAACTGTTTAGCGGGGAGCCGGAGGCGACCGTTGTTACGGCTCCCCGCTAAACGATGCTTCCAGAAGGGCCAGCGCTGCAGCGACG
>CAZFGM010000295.1:4751-8682 GCA_964518515.1 uncultured Alcaligenaceae bacterium
TTGTTACGGCTCCCCGCTAAACGATGCTTCCAGAAGGGCCAGCGCTGCAGCGACGTTTCCTTTTTCACATTCTTCAAAGGCACGTTGGACGCGATCCGCGATGGCCGGCGTGAAGGGGACGGCCGCCCCCGGCGGCGGAGCGACCGGAACCAGCGCCTGGGAAAGGAAGTGACACAGATCGGTTATTCCCACCCCCGTCTTGGCCGAAACCCGCAAGGCGCCCGCGACCCGGTTCAGATCCCAGGCGGCCGGCAAATCGATTTTGTTGATGAGGGTATGCGGTACCAGGACAGGTTCTTGAGGAAACTCCGGCGCCGTGGAAGCATCCAGGACCCACAAGCACAGATCGGCCCCGGTTGCGGCGGCGCGAGCCCGTTCGATTCCAGCCGCCTCCAAAGGTTCGGCCTGCGTTCGCCAGCCCGCCGTGTCGGCCACTTCCACCGGCCAACCATCGATGGCCAAGAGCGTGGTCACAACATCGCGCGTGGTCCCCGGAGTCGGCCCCACCACGCAGCGCGTATACCCCGCCAGGGCATTGACCAGGCTGCTCTTGCCCACATTGGGAGCTCCGGCGATCACCACGCGCCAGGGATCGACGAGATGCCGGCCGACCGGAGCAAATCGCTTCACGTGGTCCAGGAGTGTTTTGGCAGTTTCCAGATCCTTTTTCCGTAGGGCCAGGCAAACTTGCTGAATCGCATTGTCAAATGCCCCATGGACCTGGTCCAGAAGAATGGCCGCCGTTCGCACCGTAGGGGTTCGGGCCAGCAGGGTCCGGGCCAAAGATCGATTGGCTTCCTCAGCGGTCAACCGTTCGAATTCCTCCCAGGAACACTCGCGCACGCCGCGGCGGCAGAAGACTTCCTTGAACAGGCCTACCACTTCCATCCCGCCATGACAGTGCACTTCCAGCCAGGGCACCGGCATTTTCTGGCGGACCGCCAGGACCACTTCATCCATTGCCCCGGTCTCGCCCAACCGGCCCAACCAGAAGCGGCCGGGTTCGGGTTCAGAGGGAAGGTGACGGGGGGAGGGCAATTGAAATAAATCCCGGACCAGCGACCAGGCGTTCGGTCCGCGCAGGGCCAGCGTGGCGATGGCGCCGCGGCCGGGTGGAGTCAGACAGGCGATGTACGTCTCCTGGGCCATGGAGTCACCCCGGCATGTAGGTCAGGCTTTCTAGTCTGACGCGCGTTGACGCCAGCCCCCGTCAGGCTGGAAAGCCTGACCTACTTTCGGCGGCGATGCGAATGCCTTCCAGGATCATCTGCGGCCAGAGGATCGTCGCCGAATCCAAAGCCGGCGCCAGGAGCGGACCATCGCCGCCGGTGAGGAAAACCACGGGCCTTTCCCCAAAGGCCGAAGTCATGCGAGCCACAAGCATTTGCACGCCGCCGATCACGCTCCAGTAGAGGCCCGCTTCAATGGCCCTTGGAGTCGTGGTGCCGGGAACCGGCGGCAAAGGCCGGCTAACGTCCACGCGCGGGAGCAGCGCGGTGTAATCATGAAGGGCGTTGGCCATGAGGCGCAGGCCGGGAAAGATGGCCCCGCCGCGAAAGGCGCCGGCCTCATCGATCCAGT
Source organism: uncultured Alcaligenaceae bacterium (assembly GCA_964518515.1). GTDB lineage: Bacteria > Planctomycetota > Planctomycetia > Gemmatales > Gemmataceae > CAZFGM01. The sequence goes on from CAZFGM010000295.1 coordinate 6,333, forward strand.
CCACGGTCACCGCCGAGCCGGCGTCGATCACCACGGCGGGCCGTCCGGGCGGACGGCGGACATTGGCCGCCACCGCGCCCAGCAGGCGATCGATGCCCACCTTGTCGGGCGCCTCGACCAATACCTGCAGAGGAAGTGGCCGGCAAGAATCTATGATGAAAACTTTTTGCTTTTGGGTCCGCAGCCAGGCCGCCAGGCCGTCGCGCCAGGCCGGAGCGACGCCGCTGACCACCCAGCATTGTCCGGCCGGAATCTGCCATCGGTCGCACTGCGTTTGCCAGGCGCTGGGATCATCCGTTGGCAAAGAAACCGCTTCCGTGACCGCCGACGCCGAACAGCGGCCCCACTTGATGCGGGTATTGCCAACATCGACGACCACGTCCGCTTTCATGGGGCAGTAGGTAGCAGGCACACTCCATGTGCCGTCGCTGGCAACGGCACACGGAGTGTGCCTGCTACTCCTCCTGTTGCAAATGAATGAGCGACTCGGCGACCGCCCCGACGAGGTGGGCTAAGCCTTGGCCGGTCACGGCCGACAGGGCTAGTACCGGGCGGCCCAGATCCTGTTCCAGGTGCTCGCGGATGGCCGCGCTGCCGGTCAACTCGCTTTTCGAAACGGCCACGATTTCCGGCTTGTCGGCCAGCGGCCGGCTGTGCAGCTCCAGCTCGCGGCGCACCGTGCGATAGTTTTGCATCGGATCGCTGCCGTCGGGCGGCAGCGGCTCGACCAGGTGCACCAGCACTCGCGTGCGCTCCACGTGCCGCAAAAACTCATGGCCCAGCCCGATGCCGGCATGGGCGCCTTCGATCAACCCCGGCAGATCGGCCAGGATGAAGGTCCGGTCGTCGCCGACACGAACCGCGCCCAGGTTGGGATGCTTGGTCGTGAACGGATAATCGCTGATTTCGGGATGGGCCTGCGACAGCCGGCTGAGTAGCGTAGATTTGCCGGCGTTGGGCAAACCGATCAGTCCGGCGTCGGCGATGACCTTCAGCTCCAAAACGATCCAGCGTTCCTCGCCGGGGGTTCCCGGCTGGAATTCGCGCGGCGTGCGATTGGTGGGGGAGGCGAAAGCGCGGTTGCCGCGGCCGCCGCGGCCGCCGTGAGCCACGGTCACCTGCTGGCCGTCCGCGGTCAGGTCGCGGAGCACGTGGCCGCGCTCGCGATCCAGGATCAGGGTGCCGGGCGGCACGGCGATGACCAGCTCGTCGCCGCGCTTGCCGTGGCGGTTGGCGCCGCTGCCGTGGCCGCCCCGCCGCGCCCGCCAATGCTTCTGGTGCACGACGGCGGCCAGGCTATCTGTGCCGGCCACAACCCGGACGATGACGTCGCCGCCGTCGCCGCCGTCACCGCCGTCCGGCCCGCCGCGCGGCACGTACTTCTCCCGGCGAAAACTGCAGCACCCGCGGCCGCCGTCTCCTCCCTTCACGTAGATTTCCACGCGATCGACGAACATAGTGCCATTATACACGCCGGGTTGCGCTTGCGGATTAAATAGCAAGGCAGGCACACCTGGCGAGCGGCCGGTATTAACCGGCCGGTTAACCCCGGCCGCTCGCCACTCGGCGGAACAGTTGCCGCGGTCCTAATCGCCGCCCCCGGCGTTGCCTTGAAAGCGGATCACGCAGTCCTGATCCAGGCGTTGAAAAAAGCGCTGAATACGGCGGGCTTCGTCGTAGCTGGCGCAGGCCGTGACCGGCCGTTCCACCAACTCGGGCGGATCGTGTGGATTGCGCGCGCCGCGCAGAAAGACCACGAAGAGATCTTCGAGACCCGTCGCCATGGCACGATCTCCCTGCGGGCAAACCTGGAGAGGCTTTATTTTGGGATAGGGGGAAGGTACCAAGGAAACAGCGAAAGTGCAATGAAAAACTTCCCGGAATCGCAGTAAAACCAGCGGCAATGTTGCCTTGAAGCGGTGAGGCAAATTTTACCGATCGGCGAAAACGAGCCGGGGCTTCCAGCTCTGCCGTTGGGGCAAGAAAGTCACTCCATGTGCCGTGGCCAAAGCGACGGCACACGGAGTATGCCTGCTACCTATTCCCTTTGTTCGATGCGGAAATTTCCCGCCGCGCTCACCTGCAAGACGTACTGAACCTTGTCGCGGTACTGGGCCGGCACCTGGTCCACGTTCTTGTACGTATTGCGGGCGGCCCCGTCCTGGATGAGGATTTCGCCGGCCTTGGCCTTGCCGCCTTCCACCGTGCCGGTGACGGTGATGATCAGCGTGCCTTCCTGGTAGCGCGTGGTGAAGCGGTCGTCGGTGCGCATGGTGGTCGTCACCACGGCGCCTTGGGCTGGGGGCGCCGGCCAAGGCAGCATTTGCCAGGCGCCAAAGCCTTGCGGGCC
>CAZFGM010000296.1:0-5821 GCA_964518515.1 uncultured Alcaligenaceae bacterium
AAGCTAGCTAGCTAGCTAGGAGCGCCGTTTTGTTGAACCCGGTTGCGGTTCCCAGCGGCAAGTCCAAGCGGTTGCTGGTGTTGACCTGTGCCTTGGAAAGTGAGTTTGTAACCCCTGCCGCTCCTAGCGCCGATTGCGGCGGCGGTTTTGCCTCTGCAATTTCCGTTTCTTGCGGAGATCCTTCTTTTCACCCCCGGTCAAGGGGGAGCCGAGCCACCCCGAAGCCCCTACCGGGAGGGCCGCCCTGTTGGCGTCCAAGAGCCGCTGGGCGTTATACCTCAGCATAAAGGCCTGGCTTCCCTCCTGGGTGGTCATGTCGTATCCCGCTTTCATGCCCTGCATGACAAACGACTTGGCCATGCCGAAATTTCGCGGATTGCTCAGCTCGGCTTGCAGGCGTTGACCGGCGCCGGCATCCAGGGCCTGGAGGCATCGCCGGGCATTGGGCAGCTGATACTCCCGGTCCAGCCATTGCCAGAAGGCCCGCACCTCGGCAATGATCTTGGGTCCGGTTTCCGGCTGGGTGGAAACCTTGCGCGGGAAAAGCTCGAAGAGAATTTCGTCTTGATCTTCAGGCGTGATCTGGGAAACCATCTGGCCCAGGTACGACCAGGCATAATCCAGGTAGATGTGCATGTGCCGCCAGGAATCTTCCAGGGCCCGAAATTCCGGCGAAGCGACGAACCGGTCCAAAACCTGTTCCAGAAACTCCTGAACGGCGCCTTCTTGCTCGTCCGAATACTCCGCGAACGTGGTGTGGATGTTGAAATCCATTTCCCGAATCCTTTCTCAAAGTGTTTGGTTCGTGGGGAAATCCATTGAACTTCCGTTGTTCCCCATACTCATGTTGGAATCTTACATTTTTGGGGTCCAAGTTTGCAACCTTTTTTTTGCGGCGAAGTCGAGGGGAAGTTTAATAAAATACCTTTTTGCAACTTCCTTTACGAAAGGATATTCTCCATGAAACGATTGTTTACTTGCCCTGTCCTTGTTCTCGGCTGCTTGCTGGGACTGGGCGTGCTGGTCGAAAAAGGTTCGGCCGAGCCGGTGACCAAGGAGATCAAGCTGTTCAACGGCAAGAATCTCGACAACTTCTACACCTATCTCGGTTCGCCCAAGAAGGGCGAGAAGCCTTACGGCAAGAACAACGATCCGGAAAAGGTCTTCACCGTCGTGCATCCGCGCGTGGAAGATCGGCTGGCGATCCGCGTCTCCGGCAAGGTATTCGGCGGTTTCGTGACCGAAAAGGAGTACGAGAATTACCGCCTGGTCGTGGAGTTCAAGTGGGGCCAGAAGACCTGGCCGCCGCGCGAAAAGGCCACCATGGACAGCGGTATTCTGCTGCATTGCGTCGGCGCGGACGGCGCCGCCGGCGGCGTCTGGCTCGAATCCATCGAGTGCCAGATGATCGAGGGCGGCACCGGCGATTTCATCCTCGTCCGCGGCAAGAACACGCCCAGCTTGACGGTCGAGGCCGAATTTCGGCCCACCGGATCTTTTGGCGGCAAACAGGCTTATTACAAGCCGGGCGCCCCGCCCGTGAAGTTCACCAGCGGCCGCATCAACTGGTTCGCCCGCGATCCCGATTGGAAAGACGTCCTCGGCTTCCGCGGCGACAAAGATGTGGAAAAGAAGGCCGGCGAATGGAACACCCTCGAATGCGTCTGCGCCGGCGACACCATCACCAACATCCTCAACGGCGTCGTCGTCAATCGCGGCACAGGCGCCAGCCATACCAAGGGCAAGATCTTGTTCCAGTCGGAAGGGGCGGAGGTTTTCTTCCGGCGGATTGATTTGCTGCCGCTGAAGAAGTGACACCAAAGTCCCATGGAATGCGTCTCGATCACCGCTTGGCGGTTTCGCGTGAACAACATCCGGTGTGGCGGAAAGTCGTATCCGGGATGCTGGTCCCGCGAAACCGCCAAGCGAGCTGCGATCACGCAAGCCATGGGCATAATTTTTCACAAGCAATAAACCTATTGCCTAATCTGCCTCTCTTCCCCCTTCCACCTGCAATTGACACATCCTGACCACCGACTAGAATCCATATCTCATCGGTGATTTTCCTGCTTCGACAACTCCAACGACGAAAGATTTCCCCGTGCCGGACCCCCACGACCATTTTGAAGCCAGTCGATTGGACAAGCTGCGGCGGATCGAGGAGCTAGGGCTGGATCCCTGGGGAGGCCGCTTTGACGGCCATCAGCCGATCGGCGCCATCCGCGCGCTGCCGCATGATGCCGATCCCCCGGTCCAGGTGCGCGCGGCGGGCCGCATTCTCCAGCGCCGCGGCGCCGGCAAGGCCTTCTTCATCGACATCTGGGACTGGACCGGCAAGATCCAAATCATGCTCGGCCAGAAACAGGTCGGGGACACCGGCTGGAGCCTCGCCCAGCAGCTTGACTTGGGAGACCTGATCGGCGTGGACGGCACGCTCGGCAAGACCAAGATGGGTGAGCTGACCATTTTTGTCGGCGCCGGCGGATTAACCTTTCTCGGCAAATCCTTGTTGCCGCACCCCGACAAGTGGAGCGGCATGCAGGACGAGGAGTTTCGCCTTCGCCATCGCTATCTCGATCTGATCCACACGCCGGACATGCTCCAGCGGGCGGTCAAGCGCGTCAAAATCATTCGCCGCATTCGCTCGTACCTGGAGGAGCAGGGTTACCTGGAAGTGGAGACGCCGACGCTGCACGCTATCGCCGGCGGCGCCGCCGCCCGGCCGTTCGTCACGCACCACAACGCCCTCGACATCGACCTGTTTCTCCGCATCGCCCTGGAACTGCACTTGAAGCGGCTATTAGTCGGGGGCATCGAGAAGGTTTACGAGATCGGCCGCGTCTTTCGCAACGAGGGTATTAGCCGCAAGCACAATCCCGAATTCACGATGCTCGAGTTGTACCAGGCCTACGGCGACTACCGCACCATGATGGACCTGACCGAAGGGCTGATCGTGGCCTGTGCGCGGATGTTGCTGGGGGAAGAAGCCGCCAAGCCGCAAGCGGCGTTGACCTTGTCCTACGGAGACACGACCATCGATTTCACACCTCCCTGGCAGCGCAAAAGCTACGGTGAGTTGTTTCAGGAACACGTCGGCGTCGCCATGGACGATGTCGAAGGCGTGAGCCAGGCCGCCCAACAAACCGGCATCGAAACGGGCAACAAACACCCCGACGTCCTCGTCCATCTTCTGTTCGAGGAAAAGGTCGAGCCTCATCTCACGGGACCGGTTTTTGTCCACGACTACCCGGCCGCGTTGTGCCCGCTGACCAAGCGCAAGCGCGGCCAGCCGAACCTCGCCGAGCGCTTCGAGCTGTACATCCAGGGCATGGAGCTGGCCAACGCCTACACCGAGCTCAATGATCCGGTCACCCAGGAAGCGACGTTCCGCCAGCAACTGGCCGGCCTGCCCGAGGAAGCATCGATGGCCAAGATGGACGAGGATTTTGTCCGCGCCTTGCGTCACGGCATGCCTCCCGCCGGCGGCCTCGGCATCGGCATCGACCGCCTCGTCATGCTCTTGACCAACACCACCACGATCCGCGATGTGATTCTGTTTCCGCTGTTGAGACCCGAGAAATGAAGAGGAAAAATGCCAATTGCCAATTGCAGATGGGAAAAGCTGAGTTTCAAATTTGCCATTGGCAATTGGTAATTGGCAATTGCAATCCCTTCTGCGAGAACCCAGCTTTCAAGGAAAGACCCGATGTACAAGCTCCTCCTCTGCTGGCGATACCTGAAAACCCGCTACCTCGCCCTGGCGTGCATCATCAGCGTCATGCTCGGCGTGGCGACGCTGATCGTCGTCAATAGCGTCATGAGCGGGTTCAGCACCAAGCTGCGCGAGCGCCTGCACGGCCTGCTCTCCGACGTCGTCATCGAGGCCCAGAGCCTGGAAGGGTTTGCCGATGCCGAGGGGAAGATCGCCAAGATTCGCAGCACGGCGTTTTTGAACGAGCGCATCGAGGCGATGACGGCGACCATGGAAGTTTTGGGCATGATCAAGTTCCCCTGGGGCAACAGCGGCGAGAACATGACCCGGCCGGTGAAGATCATCGGCGTCGAGCCGAACAGCCGGGCCCGCCTCGGCGGATTTAAGGAACACCTGGTTTTGCAGAAGGATCGGCCGGAAGTTTCTTTCGACCTGCCCCAGGACGTCAAACAGCGTTACATTCGCCAGCATCAACTTTGGCAAGAAGAACACTTCCGGAAACAAGCTCCGCTGTTGCCCGGCCAGATTCCGCCGCCCATGCCGCCGCCCCAGCAGATCCATATCCCGTGCGGGGTGATCGTCGGCAACCTCATCGCCAGCTTTCGCAAGAAGGAAGCCGGCGAGGGCGAGCCGCGCGAGGTCTACGTCCTCAAGCCCGGCCATGTCGTCACCCTCATCACCGTGGGCGGTCATAACCTGAACCCCGTTCATGGACATTTTGTCGTGGTCGATTATTTCAAGTCGGAAATGAGCGAGTACGACAACAATTACGTTTTCGTGCCGCTCGACTATCTGCAGCACTTGCGCACCTTGCAGCACCAGGCCAGCAGCATACAGATCAAGCTCAAGGATTATCGTGACGCCAAGGCCGTGGTGGCCGCCCTGCGCGACCTGTTTCCGTTCGGCCAACTGAGCGTGCAGACGTGGGAAGACAAACAAGGCCCGCTGCTGGCGGCCATTTCCATCGAGAAAGGCATTCTGAACATCCTGTTGTTTTTGATCATCTGCGTGGCCGGCTTCGGCATCCTGGCCATTTTCAGCATGATCGTGGCGGAAAAGACCCGCGACATCGGCGTCCTCAAGGCCCTGGGCGCTTCCTCGGGCGGCGTGCTGCGCATCTTCCTGGGCTATGGCCTGCTGCTCGGCCTGGTCGGCGCCGGCCTGGGAACCCTGTTGGGGCTGGTCATCACCCTCAATATCAACGCCATTGAGGTGTTGTTGAGCAAGATCACCGGCCAGGAAATTTTCGACCGCAGCGTCTATTACTTTAACGATATTCCCACGGACATTCAGGCCCTGTCCGTGCTCCTGGTGAACGGCGGGGCCATCGCCATCGCCGTGGTGTTCAGCATCGTGCCCGCTCTGCGGGCGGCCTGGCTGCATCCGGTGCGGGCTCTGCGCTATGAATGAGGGGAGTGGGGAGTGGCCGGACATGGCTCATTACCAATACGACAAGAGCAGCAAGTGGCTGATCGAAAAACACGGCGCTGGTATCCTGTACCTTGGCGGAGTGCGGCAGGTGCGGAGCTGGCGACCCCTGCAAACGGAGCTGGTGCAACCTGGTCAGCTGCCCGACGGCCTGCTGGAAGTCTTCTTCCACGGCCGCCAGGCCGCCGACTACTTTCTCCTGGAGGTTGCCACCTATCCGGAGAAGCGAATCCTGAAACAGGCGCTGGACGACCTGAGCCTCGCCTATCAGCACCTGGGTATGCTTCCCGAGCTTTTGACGGTGGTGCTTTATCCGCGGGGCCGTTTCCGCGTCAGTGGCAGCCACGCGGTGACAAGCCGGCTGCAATGGTCTGAATTGGCTTGCCGGTGGAAGGTGGTAGAACTCTGGCAGCTGGAGGCGGAGAATCTGTTGGCGGCGGGTGATGTGGGCCTGGTGCCCTGGGTGCCGTTGACGCGCTTCCAGGGACCTCCCGCGGCGATTTTGCAGGAATGCCGCCGCCGCATCGACGAGCAGGCCCTGCCGGAGGAACGCGCTAACCTGCTGGCGGTATCGCAAGTGCTGGTGCAATTACGCTATAATGACCCCGAGCTGTTAACCATCTTGGGAGGGAAACACGCCATGATCGATTCGCCGCTTATCAAAGAAATCGTTGCCGAAAA